>NZ_JBOEQF010000281.1:0-2609 GCF_050689315.1 Aerococcus sp. L_32 | reverse complement strand
ACTGCTACACTTGTACACATGATGGCCTTTGACTTCTTGCGTGAAAATACTGTCTTCATAGGACTATTAGCCCTGTACTTTGCGGTAACAGTCGCAGCCTCTGTATACGCAAACAGCAAACAAAAAGCAACAGCTTAATTTTTGAGAAATTATCTAAATAAGCAAGACCTCCAAAAACAGGGGAAATCCTGTTCTGATGGAGGTCTTTTTCATTTTGCTATCAAGCGGTTTATCTTCTAACGAAATCCAATAAAATTGTATAAATATTCTCAAGATAACCACTTAAGGTGCTATACTTTAGGTGGTTATCTTTTTAACCTTTAAATTAAAACACTTTGTGAAAATAACCCAGCAAAATTTTACAAAGTTAGATACACAGAAAGTATCCGATTTCCTAAAAATAAGTTTTGAAAAGTCGCTGAAACCGATATTTTTAAGCTTTTATCAGTCACATTTGGCATTTTTATTCATCTTTAAAATTCGCTGCCAATTACGTACTTCATCGACACCAAAATCTTAAAATATGACAGGATAGCCGGCGTATCCATTGCCACGGTAGCCAGCATGTCACCCGCTGTACCTTGCAACAGACGTTCCAGGTGACGTCACCTTAGCCACAGCCCAAGCCTTGATGACAGCCATTACCGCCACTGTTGTTGCCCCAATGATTGTCAATAAACTCCATATGGGAAAGAACAAGCGCTAATTTAGCTGGCGCAAGACGAAAGGTCGAGACTTGGTCTCGGCTTTTTTTTAAGCCAAAATGCTACCCGAAACCATTCACAAGTCCGCAGAATCTTTCAAATCAAATGACAAGGCAAACTTTGCTGTCTCATTTCTCCGTGACAACAGTCTTTGTTATAATGAGCATAAAGGGCGGCTTTGCCCTTTTCCAATTGCAAGGGGAACTGACCCTGGGCTTACCCTTGCGAACAGACCATGATAAATGCGCCGGGCAAGTCAATAGCAACGACCAAATTTCCTCAACGTCCATCACCTACTAGGCCGAAAGCCCAGAAGAGGTGGGAGACATCCTAGCCTAAGTAGTGGCAGCAGGTGGGACCATTCTAAGCCAACCTGTATCCCATGACTGGGTTACCAGGGTCATTTCAAAGATCCAGACGGCCGCCTTTGGGAAATTGCCAGTTTCTATGCCTAAAAATCAATAACAGAAATTTGAAGGAGTATCAATTGATGACAACTGAGAAAGAAAAGATGATAGCTGGGCTGATTTATGACGCCAACTATGACCAGGAATTAATAGACGCCAGAGCGGATGCCAAGGAATTGTGTTATGACTTTAATCATGCACGGCCCAGTGAAAAAGTAAAGGGACAAGACATTATCCGCCAGTTACTAGGCAAAACGGGCGAGAGATTTGAAATTGCGGGGCCATTCTACTGTGATTATGGTTTCAATATTGAAATCGGGGGAAATTTTTATGCCAACCACAATTTAGTTATCCTAGACGGGGCTAAAGTTACATTTGGAGATAACGTATTTGTTGCACCAGACTGTGGCTTTTATACAGCTGGTCACCCGCTAGATGCAGACCGCCGCAACAAGGGATTAGAATACGCCAAACCCATTACAGTCGGCAATAACGTCTGGTTTGGTGGTGGCGTGAAAGTCATGCCCGGTGTAACGATTGGGGACGGGACTGTCATTGGTGGCGGTTCAGTAGTCACAAAAGATATCCCAGCCAACATGATTGCAGTTGGTAACCCTTGTAAGCCAATCCGTGAAATCACTGAAGCAGATGCTCGCCGTGACGGTTAATCTGTTATAATAGTTATTGAGAGAGGTTGAGATAAAATGAATAATAATGACCGACTAACGCGCTTGCGTTATGCTTTAGATATCAAAGACGAAGATGTTGTAAAAATTTTTGACATGGGTGGGGCAAGTGTCACAGCTGATCAAGTACGTGCCTTCACTACTTCAACGCGAACTAGTGAAGACGAGTATGAGCGTGAGTATGAAGAAGTCTTAGACAATGAACACTTTGAACGCTTTTTAAATGGGATTATCACTTCCCAACGTGGCGTCCGTGAAGGGGCCCCGGAACCAAAGCTAGAGTTAACTGACGACAATGCCAACAATCTATTATTGAAGAAAATGAAGATTGCCTTGTCATTGACCACAGAAGATTTGCATGAAATCATGGAAGATGCTGGCGGCCGTTTAACCAAAAGTGAATTAGGTGCCGTCTTACGTAAAGAAGGCCACCGCAACTACAAACCATGTGGCGACCGGTACGCACGTAACTTCCTAAATGGGTTGAAAATGCGCTATCGTGGGGAATAAATTACCGTCCCATATATAGTAGATAATAGTAGATAATAGTAGAAATCAGGCTGGGGAAACCTAGTCTTTTTTCGTATAAACTGTTATAATTTCTTGACAATTGCCAGAAGAGGTGTGAAACATTGAAGAAAGATCTATATCCAACAGAAGTTCTTGAGGTAACAGTTGAGAAACTGGACCATACAGGCGTGGGTTTTGTGCGCTATATCCATCCGCCAGAAAAAGGCCCCCATGGAAAACATTTACTACTATTTATCGATAATGTCGTCCCGGGCGACAAAGTTCGCGTGACTGTGCCCAAT
>NZ_JBOEQF010000280.1:0-2622 GCF_050689315.1 Aerococcus sp. L_32 | reverse complement strand
AAGTCGGCTGTATAAGCTAAAACTTGTCCAGCACCTAATTCTTTGGCCTGTTTCTTTGTTTCGTCCAACCGCTTTTTATTCCGACCGTTGATGATGATATTTCTACCTTCGCTGGCCATTTTATAAGCAAAAGCTTGACCGATTCCAGAAGATGCACCTGTAATGACTGTGTATGTTTGAGACATTTTCATCACTCCTATAAATGTGGCTACTTATCCGAGACTGATTGAATCAAAATCTTTTACAATTTGGCTATTGGCAAACACTTTTTTGGCATCTGTCTCTAGTTGTTGTGAGGCTTTTCCTACATATCTAGCTGAGATATGGGTTAGTAATAATTTCTTGACATTGGCTTCCTTAGCCACCTGACCAGCCTGTTTAGCGGTTGAATGGTAGTAATTACGTGCCATTCGTTCCTCGCCAGCAGCAAAGGTCGCTTCATGCACTAAAAGGTCCGCATCTTTAGCAAGAGCTACCGCATTTTGGTTATAACGGGTATCACCTAGGACGGTTACAATATGGCCCTTTTTGTCAGGTCCAATAAAGTCATGACCATCTAACTGGGTACCGTCTTCTAAAGTAATGGTCTTACCTTGTTTTAATTGACCTAGTAAAGGCCCATTTGGTACGCCCGCTTCCCTAGCCTTATCTATCAACAACTCTCCTACTTGGTCTGCCTCAATGACTCTAAAGCCATAAGACTGAACGGCGTGGTCTAAAGTCTTATAGATGACCTGGTATTGGTCATTTTGAAAGACCATACCTTCATCGGCTAACTCCTGAATGATTAGATCGTAGCCTAAGGTCGTACGGGTAACTTTAAGAAAGTTATCAATATAAGCTTTAATCCCTTTAGGTCCATAAATGGTCACCGGAGCTTCCCCGCCTTGATGGCTTCTTGAAGATAAGAATCCTGGCAAGCCAAAAATGTGATCTCCGTGTAAATGCGTGATAAAAATTTTAGTAACTTTACGCGGTTTCAATGTGGTTTTCATAATTTGATGTTGCGTTGCTTCCCCACAATCAAACATCCACATTTCATTACTTTCGTCTAATAATTTTAACATGATGCTTGTCACATTACGACTTCTACTCGGAACGCCAGCACCTGTTCCCAAAAAAGTTATCTCCACTTTTTTTCGCTCATTTCTATTATATATATTCGTAAAAAATCAAGAGCGCACATTAAATCCAAGTCTCCCTGTTCAATGTGCGCTCGTCTTTCGATGGGTTTGAGACTGAAGTGTCACCCTCCCACCAACAATCCTCATGATATCAGGCGCCCAAAGTCAGAATTATCCGATGCTTCCCAAAATACGCCAATTACTTTTAAAGTAATTGTCCGGCTTTTGATCCGGCCCGTCAATTCTAAACAACTTTTGTCGCACCTACTATTCTTGGAATTCAAACTCGTAATCTAAAATACGGATAATATCCCCTTGTTTCGCACCACGTGCAGCCAAGGCTTTATCAACACCCATATTCTTCAACTGACGAGCAAATCGTAATGCCGACTCATCATATTCCAAGTTCGCCATCTTGAATGTTTTCTCAATCTTGTCACCGTATAGGTAGAAGGTACCATCAGATTCACGGCCTACATAGAATGGTGGCTCTTCGTCTTCAGGAATTTCATAAATCACTGTTTCAGTAGAAGCTTTTTTACCTTCTTCAGCAATGCGCTCTTCTTCTAAGCGAATCAATTCAGCCGTATGGTCCATTAAAGGATCTAAGCCTTCTCTAGTATAAGCTGAAATTGGGAAAATTTCTGGCAATTCTAAGTCTGGATAGTTCTCTGCAAAATAACTTGCAAGTTTTTCCTTGAATTCTTCAATATATAATTCTGCTTCAGGAATGTCCATTTTATTGGCTACGATAATCGTTGGTCTAGACATCAAATTATCATCATAATTATCTAATTCTTTGTTGATAGCTACATAGTCGTCAAATGGGTCGCGGTTTTCAGAACCACCCATATCAATTACATGTAAAATCACCTTAGTACGCTCAACGTGGCGTAAGAATTGGAACCCTAACCCAATACCGTCAGCAGCCCCTTCGATTAACCCTGGTAAATCGGCTAATACAAAAGATTCATGTGAACGGGTATTTACCACACCCAAGTTCGGTGTAATTGTTGTAAAGTGGTAATCACCAATTTTAGGTGTTGCCGCTGTAACAACAGATAGTAAGGTTGATTTACCAACTGATGGGAAACCGACTAATCCAGCATCCGCGATCAATTTCAATTCTAGTTGTAGGGTAATTTCATCACCTGGTTCACCATTTTCAGCGATTTCTGGTGCCGGGTTGTTGTGGGTCGCAAATTTCATGTTTCCACGGCCACCACGACCACCATGTGCAACGATGAGCTCTTCACCGTTCTTCACTAAATCACCAATAATTTGACCAGTGTCAAAGTTTTTGACAACAGTTCCAGGGGGTACAGCGACATACATATCCTCTGCACCACGACCGTACATACCTTTTGGCATCCCATTTTCACCTGGTTTCGCCTTAAAGTGTCGGTTGTAACGGAAATCCATCAAGGTTCTTAACCCTTCGTCAACTTTGAAGATGATGTCGCCTCCGCGACCGCCATCTCCTCCAGCTGGACCTCCG
>NZ_JBOEQF010000279.1:0-2640 GCF_050689315.1 Aerococcus sp. L_32 | reverse complement strand
AATCTCAATCCCTGGTTGATTATTTGGAATATAGACATGGAATTGCAATTCACCATCATCCTCAATGGAATAAGCCTCCATGAAAATACCGCGCGCCAGTAGTTCATCCCCCATGAATAAAGGCGTAATCCGGTAGCGGACATGATTTTCACTATCTTCCACGTAGGCAGCCACATAGTTTTCAAAAGGTAGCATACCTTCCACATTGAAATACCGGGTCCCGGTCATCAAGTTCAGCAAATTATCCTGCTGACCAGTCAACTGAAAACCAATTAAATGACTTCGGTTATACAACCAGCCAGCCGATACAATATCATACCGATTTTGTTGCCAACCAGTTGGTGTGATTGTGGTCAAAGCTTCTCGTTGTTCCGATTCAGCCGGCATCAAGTCCGCCCCTAACAAGGCATTGGCTTCAGACACCCGACCCAAATCATCCAAAGGGCTATACCGCTCCCAAGATTCTTCAACATCCGTCAAATCAGCATCCGTAAAAATCGGCACATTGTCATTCACTTCAACATAAGCCTGCCCGCCCGGCACACTAGGCGGGTTCTGATGGTAGAGCTGACCTAAATCCTCAGCCTCTTCCAGCGAAGATGCCCCTTGTTGGCTTTCAGAAGCCGAGTCACCACTTGATTCTGATTCAGATGAAGAACTTGCCCCATCCCCACTACTATCTTCTATAGAAGAAGATGCTTGGTCGTTCTTATTCCCTTCATCAGCCTGACGCACCCGCGACGACTCAGACGCTAATTGGTGGTCCTCCAAAATCTCCTGGTAAATCGACGACGTCCGGGATACCTCTTTGGCCACCTCAACTGGCTCAGCCAACCGCTCTTCCGCCATCCGGTTACCAACCCATAGAAATAGGATTAATCCCGCCAGAACCAGCATGGCAAATAACCGCTTATCCTTAGGACCATTTTGATTTCTACCAGCCACCAACAACACCTCCCTCTCACTAAATCTCTGCCTTTTATCATACCATATTTCCATTTTTTCTGGGCAAAAGGACCAGCACTTTCATGGCTGACAAGCCAATTTAGACAAATTTTTTCGTCAATAAAAGGACTGCAGCTTTTAGCCACAGTCCCTTGAAAATTTTATAATTTACCTTGGTTATAATATCGGCCTTAAAATTAGTCACCGTTGTAAATAGTTGGTACGATCATGTAGTCAACCGTACGTAAAGCACCTAGGTCACGACCACCTGCATATGAAATACTTGATTGTAAATCTTCTTGCATTTCACGCATGGTGTGCCATAAGCTACCACGGCTTTCGATCAACATTTTCTTACCTTCTACGTTTTTGTAGATCCCTTTTTGGAATTGAGATGCTGAACCAAAGTATTCTTTGTAAGTTACACCATCTTGCTCTACAGTTTCACCTGGTGATTCAACGTGGGCAGCTAATAATGAACCGACCATAACCATCGATGCACCGAAACGTACAGATTTCGCAATATCACCGTTTGTACGGATACCACCGTCAGCGATAATTGGTTTACGCGCTGCTTTAGCACATAATTTAATCGCTTGTAATTGCCAACCAGCAGTACCAAAACCAGTCTTGATTTTAGTGATACATACACGACCAGGTCCAACCCCTACTTTAGTAGCGTCAGCACCAGCGTTTTCTAAATCACGCACTGCTTCAGGTGTTGCCACATTACCAGCAATTACAAATGTTTCTGGAATCTGTTCTTTAATGTATTTAATCATATCGATAACAGTCTCTGAATGACCGTGCGCGATATCAATTGTTATGTAGTCTACGCGTTCACCACTTGCTTTGATTTCATCGATGAAAGTATATTCTTCTGGTTTTACACCAACAGAAATTGACGCAAATAAACCTTCAGCATTCATGTGCTTGATAAATGGCATACGTTTTTCTGGTTCAAAACGGTGCATAATATAGAAGTAACCTTTGCGGGCCAATTCCTCAGCTAACTCTTCATTTAATACAGTTTGCATGTTTGCTGGCACAACTGGTATATTAAATTCACGACCTCCAAATTCAATTGAAGTGTCTGCCTGGCTACGGCTTGTAATCACACATTTAGCAGGTATTAATTGGACTTGTTCATAATCAAAAGTTTCCACGAATTCAACTCGCCTTTCTCTCTATCAATATCTTCAACAACAAAAGGTGTCCGTAAACACCAATTCGTATTCTACACACTTACTTTCTGAATTGCAAGTTTTATTCATTCGTTTTTTTAGCGATTTGTCCAAATTTATCCAAATCGATGCATAAATTGACTGGTTTTTTCACCAATTGACGAACATTATCTTTTAGGGTTATCCCGAACATTACTAAATTCAAAACAAGCGGTTTTGACCTCGTAGAATTTATATTAAAAGACGAACTATTAATCTCAGAGAATTTTTATTTAAACAAAAAAGAAACTAGCTTATCACTAGTCTCCCTCTTGCAAAGAAAAATCTACCTTTATACTTGCCAGCTATCATTAAATTCTTCATGCGTTTTTAAGGCATCAATCGTTGGCATCCCACCTTGGGCACCAAATTTTTGAACAGATAAAGAACCTGCAATTGAGGCAAATTGAATGGCGTCAGCTAAGCTATTACCTTTAGATAAGGCCACGGTAAAAGCACCTGAGAAGGTGTC
>NZ_JBOEQF010000278.1:0-2650 GCF_050689315.1 Aerococcus sp. L_32 | reverse complement strand
CTAGAAACACCATCTTAGATGACTTGTCTAAGGTGGTGTTTTTTCGTATAGTAAAAGAGATATAGTAGGAGGGAGGATTGAGCTTGAACATGGTATTGATTAGACCAATTGCTAAAGAAGATGAACCTGTGATTGCGGCTATTATTCGTAGTGTGTTAGAAGAAAGTCATTTAGATGTTCCGGGTACCGCCTATTTTGATCCGGAATTAGACTATATGTATGATTACTACCAGAAGCTTGCAGATAATGCCTATTGGGTGGTTGAAGAGCAAGGGCGTCTTGTTGGCGGCGTTGGGATAGGATTACTAGATGAATCGCTTGAATTACCTATTAAAGGGCACCCAGAGCTATTAGCTGAAAAAGCTACAAAAATTGGTAACGTAGGCGAGCTGCAAAAGCTATATCTTTTGCCAGAAGCTAGAGGGAAGGGCTATTCTAGGCGATTAATGGATACTGTGATGGTATTTGCGATAGACAAGGGCTATGACCTCTTATACTTGGAGACGATTAAGAGTCTTGAAACAGCCATCGTTTTATACGAAAAATTGGGTTATGAATTTTTAGATGAACCTTTATTGTCGGGTGACCATACCTTAATGGATACTTTCATGATGAAAGATTTAAATGCTGGATGATAATAACACGTAGTTTAAAGATTACGTAGTTTAAGAATAAGGAGGGGTGATTAGGATGACAAATTTACCTAAAATTGGCAAGCTTGCGAAGGAGGCTTTGGCGACGGTTGGGATTGACCAGGTTGAGCAGTTAACGGGCGTGACGAAGGCAAATTTGGCGAATTTGCATGGTGTAGGTCCTAAAGCAATCAAGATATTAGAGGAAAGCATGCTTGAATTAGGCTTATCTTTTGATGCAGGAGGGTCAGCGTGGCCAAAGGCACCCTTTTTCCTGGTAGGAGATTTGGCCTGTGATAATGCGCCTAGGCGACAATTTGCGCGGGATGTGGCGGTTGGCTTGTATGCGCGTGGGTTCTTTGGGCAGGATCCGGCTTTGGTGTCTGATGACGTGGTCTATCGGGCGCCTTATACGGGAGTGGAGTTGGTTGGGCGAGACCAGGTAGTTGAAGGCTTTGTTGGGGTGGCGGATGTGTCGTCTATGGAAGTCTTTCAGATCCTGTCGCACGGGAAGGAAGCAGCCTTACATGGGCGAATCGCTGATAAAAGAGGTGGCATGACTTATTTCTCTATATTTTACGAATTTACTGGACATAAGAAGGCTGCGCCTATCAGTAAAATTGTGCATTATCAACAAATTCAAGGCTGAGAACAATGTGAAACGACAAGGTTTGCATACAAGGTGAAAAGCTAGCGGGTACGCATTATTTATCCGCTTTTTTTGGTGGGTATTTACAAAATTTGTTTATCAGTTTTTACAAATTATGGCAAAAAAATGATAAAATAGAAAGTTATTAGGATTGATAATAAAAAGGGAGTGGACATAATGTATTATTTACCATTGATTGGTATTCTAATCATAATTATTGGTTTTGCTTTGAAGCTAGACACGATTGCGGTCGTTGTAATTGCAGGACTAGCAACAGCTTTAGTATCGGGTATTTCGGTTACTGACTTCTTGGTGATGCTTGGCGAAGGTTTTGTGAATAATCGTTTAGTTACAATTTTTATTTTAACCTTACCAATGGTTGGATTAGCTGAAACGTTTGGTTTGAAAAATCAAGCAGTACGATTGATTAACAATGTTAAAGGGATGACAACGGGTTCATTCTTGACTTTATACTTATTCTTACGTGAATTAGCTGGATTCTTATCAATTCGTATCGTAGGACACCCACAATTTGTACGACCATTAGTACAACCTATGGCAGAAGCGGCAGCTATTTCAAAAAATGGTGAAATTGATGATGCCACAAAAGAAGAAATTAAAGCACAATCTGCTGCTATGGATAACTTTGGGAATTTTTATGCGCAAAACACCTTTGTGGCCAGTGCAGGTACCTTATTGATTGCTGGAACGTTAGATTCGCTAGGGTATGAAGTGATGGCAATCGATGTGGCGCGTGCATCAATTCCAGTTGCCATTATTGCATTTATTCTAACAGCAGTTTATAACTATGCATTTGATCAAAAAATGAACCGTAAATACCGTAAAGGAGGTAAGTAAGGTGGAAATGTTCTTTACAAACTTACTAGAATTCTTCTATATTTTAATCGGCTTGCAGTTCGCCTTTACTGGTTATAAAGTTTTACGATCTGACCAAGATAAACGCATTGGAACAGCTTTATTCTGGTTTGACCTAGCTATTTTGTTTGCCTTAGGAAAATGGTTGCCAGCAATTATTTCTGGTGCTTTAGTCTTATTATTGGCAATTATTACCTTGGTTAAACACTTTGTAACAGGTAAATTTGAGCAAGACGAGGAGCGTGCAGAAGCTGGTGCAGACCGTTTTGGAAACCTTGTCTTTGTACCGGTTATTGTTATGGCAATTACAGCATTAGCGCTTGCGCAGTTTGTGCCGGCTTCAGGTGCGGGTGCTATTGGTATCGGGGCAATTGTTGCATTAGTGCTTGCGATGGCTATTTTCCGTGCACCATTCCAACAAGTTTTACATGAATCTAATCGAAATGTACAACAAGTTGGATCAACAGCTATTTTGCCACAATTATTGGCTGCG
>NZ_JBOEQF010000277.1:0-2728 GCF_050689315.1 Aerococcus sp. L_32 | reverse complement strand
GCAGTTGGCGTAGTGTTGGTCTTGTTGACCAGCGTCTTCTTCAGCGAATGGATGAATATGTCTATCGGAATGTTGGTTCATGAAGGTAGTATCTTGGTGGTAATTTTTAATGGCATGAGGTTAATGAAGTATAAGTTGAAAGGTCGAAAAGAATAAAAAGAATAAAAAGAAGTATCAGCACCTGCAGAGAAAGTAAAAATATCTTAAGAATAAATTAGAAGAGGTGAGACAATAGTTCATCCTTGAAATGACAAAAGCGGAAACTCAGATTTTTAAATCTGGGATTTTCCGCTTTTTTGAGTTCTTGAAAAAAAATAAGCGTATAGAGTATGCTCCTTATAAAATGGGTATTCGGACGGGGGGGGGGGGAGATTTCTCTATTTTTTGGTATACACCAAAGGACGAAAAAAATTAATGCAATTCGTTTAATACACAGTTTTTTCTCGTCTTATCCGCATAAATACACAGTATTTTCTCGTCTTATGGGCCATTTCATCGTTCTTTTAACGCACAGTATTTTCTCGTCTTTTAATCGCTGTATCCCTTAATATCACTGGTTATATTTTCTCCAAATAGATTTAAAAGATAAAGCATTTACGATATATAAAAGTCTTCATAATTTACTAAAAAAATTTAATATACGATACGTAAATTTCTCGTGATTTCTCAATAGACAAAGTATCTTCCTTAACGACAAAAGTGGGTACCATCAGCAACAGAAATGGGTGTCGTTAGCAACAATTTATGGATTTGTTGCTATAAAAAGAGATTATCAGCAACAGAAATGGGCGCCATTAGCAACATTATTATGATTTGTTGCTATAAAAAGAGATTATCAGCAACAAAAGTGGGCATCATTAACGACAAAAACGGGCGCCATTGACGACAAAGGTTAAATATGTCGTTGTTGATTTTGGCATTAACGACAAAAACGGGCGCCATTGACGACAAATGTTAAATATGTCGTTGTTGATTTTGGCATTAATGACAAAAGCGGGCGCCATTAACGACAAATCTGAAATTTGTCGTTGTAGTTTATCATCTTTAGAGAAAAGGTATCCGGAAGGGGAGGAAGATTTCTCTATCTTTTGGTATACACCAAAGGACGAAAAAGATTAATGGAATTCGTTCTATGTCTAGTTTTTTCTCGTCTTATATGCATAAATATCTAGTTTTTTCTCGTCTTTTAATCGCTGTATCCCTTAGTATCACTGGTTCTATTTTTTTCTAAAGAGATTTAAAAGATAAAGTATTTACGATATATAAAAGTCTTCATTATTTCACTAAAAAAATTCACTAAAAAAAATTTAATATACGATACGTAAATTTCTCGTGATTTCTCAATAGACAAAGTGTCTTACTTAACGACAAGTTTGAAATTTGTCATTGTAGTTTATCATCATTAACGACAAAAGTTTAAAGTTGTCGTTATTTAAAAGGAGATTTCTTATTTATTGCTGCATATAACGACAAAAGTTGGCGTTAATGACGATTTTTTTATTTTCTTTCGTCATTTACATTCTAATGACGAAAAATAATGGTGGTATTAACGAATTTTTACATATATTTTCGTCCTTATTGGGTTAAATGACGAAAATATTTGGTGACATAAAGCAAGATTTATAGCTACTGCTTGTTGAAAGTATTTGTTTCACTCTGATCAGGTCAATGAACGATATATATATTTAAAGACTTTGCGCAATTCAAAAACCTTATGTATCAAGGGTTTTGTACGTTAAAAAACCACATTTTACGGAGCTAAAAACTACATTTTACGCAGTATTCGACCACATTTCACGTAATTAATTGCCACATTCCCTTGAATATGTGGTTTTTATGTTTATTTAAAGTCGCCCCTTGAGAAAACCGTGTAATTCATTACATGGATGAATCAAGTTCTAGGGCGACTTTAAATAAAGGTGATCAATAAACTATTAAAGGTTTGAATTACCAATTTACGTTCGATTTGTTTAACGGTGAATTAGTAACTTAACCTTCTTTCTATTCGCTAAATAACGTTTAATTTAAAGATTTAAGTGCTTTGCGTAAAAAATAAGCTTGATATAGCAAGGGTTTTGCCATTTGCATGACCAATAGAATGGCAGTTTGAAACAAATAAAATGGCAATTTAAAACAAGTTTTTTTAAAATAGTTGCTTTAAATCAGTTTAAAAACATATAAAATGGCAATTTGAAACAAGTATTTTTAAATTATTTGCTTTAAACTTTATTTAAAACAAATAAAATGGCAATTTAAAACATGTTTTTTTTTAATAGGTGCCTTAAATCAGTTTAAAGACATATAAAATGGCAATTTAAAACATGTTTTTTTTAAATAGGTGCCTTAAATCAGTTTAAAGACATATAAAATGGCAATTTAAAACAAGTTTTTTTAAAATAGGTGCTTTAAATCAGTTTAAAGACATATAAAATGGCAATTTAAAACATGTGTTTTTAAAATAGGTGCTTTAAATCAGTTTAAAGACATATAAAATGGCAATTTAAAACAAGTTTTTTTAAATCTTTTGCTTTAAAAATTTCCAATCATTATATCGTTATAAGTACCAACTTTTGTCGTTATAACTATGCTAAAATATCAAACCTCCGCCCCTTATAACGACAACACCCACAATCAGTCGTTATAAGTGCCAACTTTTGCCGTTGCTAGCTGCCAATTTAGGTATTCCTAAAACCCCTTTGACCTTGATATACTAACCTCAATTTTTACG
>NZ_JBOEQF010000276.1:0-2778 GCF_050689315.1 Aerococcus sp. L_32 | reverse complement strand
TGTATGTACGGGTATTGCCTTTGCCTTACATGCGTATACCAATGAAGGGGACAACATTTTAATTCAAAACCCCGTTTACAATCCCTTCCGTACGGTTATTGAAGAAGCTAACCGGACTTTAGTGATGCAAGATTTATTGGGCAATGAACAAGAAGGGTACACAATTGATTTTGACGCTTTGGAGAGTGCCTTCAAAGATGACGATATCAAGGTTTTCTTATTCTGTTCACCGCAAAACCCAACTGGTCGTGTTTGGCATCGTGATGAATTGGCTAAAGTAGTGGCTTTATGTAAGCAATACGATGTCTTATTATTCTCTGATGAAATCCACCGTGATTTGATTATGCCAGGACATGAGCATATTGCTATTGGAAATATTGACCCAGATTTTGACAATTATGTCCTTTTCGCCTCGCCATCAAAAACCTTTAACTTAGCTGGTTTTAACCATTCATTTATGGTAGTGCCACGGGCTGATTTAAGAGAAAAATTGGATACGTTCTTACATGCGATTCATGTGACTGGCGGGCAACCTGCTGGTTATATCGCGTCAGAAGCGGCCTATACCTACGGGTCGGAATGGGTGGAGAACGTCAACCAAGTGATTTGGGACAATTACCAATTACTTAAAACAACAGTCCAAACAGCCTTACCGCAAGTTCAATTCTCAGACTTACAAGGGACTTACCTTGCTTGGCTTGATCTAGGGGCTTATGTGAAAAATGCAGACCTGAAAGAAGTGGTTCAAGACCGTGCCCGTTTAGGTGTCAATTATGGGACTACTTACTGGCCAACTAGACCAGAAGATACCCATATCCGGATTAATCTAGCGACTAAGACAGAGATCATTGAAACAGCTGCAAATAATTTAGTTAAAGCTATTCAAGAGTGGCAGTAGTCAGTCGTAGAAATAGTCAATATACATAAAAAGACCTGCTTCTCATATTGAGCGTGGCGGGTCTTTGTTGTAAGTATATTTAATGGATTAGTTTTCTTGGTAGGGTTCGACATGGACGTCGATGGCGGTGACATCTTCTGTTTTTTGTAGGGCGGATTCTACTTTTTCAGTGATAGCATGACCCGCTTGAACAGAAATTTCTGGGTCTACTAAGATGGTAATGTCGATATAGACATTGGCCCCGTAATTACGGCCGCGGATATCAGAAACTGCGCGCACGCCAGGTACCATGAGGACTATTTTCCGGTAGTTATCTAAGTCTTCTTGGGGGAAGCCGTCTGATAGGGAAAAGGCTGATTCTTTGAAGATGTCATATCCTGATTTGATAATGATTAATCCAACGACAATAGCCATAGCGCCATCTAGCCAAAGGATACCGGTACGACTTAGGAAGACCGATAAGGCAGTTGCGAAAGAGGTCAGGGCGTCGGATAAATTATCCTTTGCAGAAGCTTTAAGACTTGGACTATTGAGTTTATTGCCAAGACGGTTGTTGTACCAGTAAACACCGGACATAATGACCCCAGAAGACAAGCCGACAACCGCATTAATGGGTGTTGGAGCTGCGTATGCTTGGTTGATTAAAGCCGTAGTTGAATCAATGGTCACCGTAATCCCGATATAGAAAATCACGAAGGACATAATCAGTGTAGTAATGGTTTCAATTTTATAATGACCATAACGGTGGTTTTGATCAGCTGGGCGTTGGGATAGGATCATGCCCACTAGTAGGGCGATTGACGCAAATGAATCGGTAAAGTTATTCAAACCATCCGCAAAGACCGCATCTGAGTCAAAGCTGTATCCGACAAGGAGTTTGGCGGTCGAGATGATGACGTAAGTGACGATACTGAGATAAATTCCGCGGCGGGCTATTTGTTGGTTGGTGTTGGTTGGTGTCATGTTAGGTTCATTTTCCATGTGAAAACCGCTCCTTTAAATTGAAGTGAGAAGGGGCAAAATTTGCCAATCTAGAAAAAAGCAATTCTTTCCATTATAGCGACTGGCCAAACACTTTTCAAGGTATTTTACCTAGAAATGACATGTCTTTATTACAAAAAATTGTCTGAATTTCCACAGAATTTCGATAAAATATGATTGACTTAATATGTCAAGTAATATAACATGAGATTAAAATACAATTAAAAAAGAATGAAGGTGAGTTGGCATGAAGGAAAAAGAGCTACGACGTACGCTAGCTGTTTTCCCAATTGGGACAGTTGTACAGCTAACAGATTTGACACCGAGACAGGTGCGTTATTACGAAGAACAGAAGTTAATTAAACCAAAACGTTCAGAAACAAATCGCCGCATGTACTCCTTAAATGATGTCGATCGATTATTAGAAATCAAAGACTATTTAAATGAGGGTATGAGCATCCAAGCGATTTATAATACATATAACCGTCAACATACGCAGCCTAAAGTGGCAGATACCAAGCAGCTGACCGACGAAGATGTTCGCCGCATTCTATATAATGAAATCTTGAACCAAGGTGGTTTCAGAAACGCTGGCGCTGACCAAGACTATCCATTGCGCTAGATGCGACAAAATTCGTTACGGCTCTCATACCTTAAAAAATGAAAGTGACTAAAAAGTAGCATATATGATATAGAGGAGATTTTTTATGAACCAAATTAATAAAGATTACCAACGATTACCAGGCTCTTATTTATTCGCAGAAGTAAAACGTCGCCAAGAGGCCTATGAAACAGCACATCCAGACCAAAACGTGATTCGATTAGGTGTTGGGGACGTTACTTTACCTTTAGCACCAGCAGTCATCGAAGCCTTACATAAGGCCGTAGACGAACAAGCG
>NZ_JBOEQF010000275.1:0-2805 GCF_050689315.1 Aerococcus sp. L_32 | reverse complement strand
TCTAGCTTGTTAATCTCAGCATCGCTTTCAATGACAGTTTGTGCGCCATTGTGGTCATTGGTTTTTAATGCTTGGAAAGATCGTTCTAACATAGCCGCCGTACCAAATCCAAGTTTTGCGTGCATACCCTCCAAAGTCTTTAGTTGGTCATCGTAAAATTTTCTTACTGGACGTTCCATCATTATCACTCCTTTGCAATGTACTTTTTCCTTATCAAGGATACAGTTTACCATATTTTGTCGGTCTTGTCATCTAGTAAATATTGCTAAGTAGGTAATGTAACCCTTTACAAAACTTTTGCATCATTTACTTATAAAGTATAGCATATTTAAAAAAACTCTTGCAATAACTAAAGATGTATGGTTAAATAGGTTATTGTGTGTAGACACATGTAGTGGGAGGAGGAATCTCAACTCCATTAAACCACAACGCGAAAAACAAGGAGGAATGTTTCGTGGCTAAAAAAGTACAACAAATCGTAAAATTACAAATTGAAGCTGGTAAAGCAAGTCCAGCTCCTCCAGTAGGTCCTGCATTAGGTCAAGCTGGTGTGAACATCATGGGATTCACTAAAGAATTCAACGCGCGTACACAAGATCAAATGGGTATGATTATCCCTGTAGTGATCACTGTATTCGAAGATCGTTCATTTACATTCATTACTAAAACACCACCAGCTGCAGTATTATTGAAAAAAGCTGCTGGCGTTGCTAAAGGTTCTGGCGAACCTAACAAAAATAAAGTCGCTACCGTAACTCGCGACCAAGTTCGTGAAATTGCAGAAACAAAAATGGAAGACTTGAACGCTGCAGATGTAGAAGCTGCTATGCGTATGGTTGAAGGTACTGCACGTTCAATGGGCTTTGTAGTAGAAGGCTAATTGTCACACTGTAATACAAGAAACTCATACGCCACAAATCGATAGTGATTTGTGAGTGGGAGGATTATCCGCTAAAACCACATAGGAGGAATATATATAATGGCTAAACAAACTAAAAACCAAAAAGCTGTTTTCGAAAAAATCGAAAAAAATAAAAAATATGCTTTATCTGAAGCAATTGAATTGTTAAAAGAAGTAGACTACGCTAAATTTGATGGATCAGTTGAAGTTGCATACCGTTTAGGTATCGACACTAAGAAAAATGACCAACAAATCCGTGGTGCTATGGTATTACCTAACGGTACTGGTAAAGACCAAACTGTATTGGTTTTTGCTAAAGGTGAAAAAGCGCAAGAAGCTAAAGACGCTGGTGCTGACTACGTTGGTGATGACGAGTTCATCCAAAAAATCCAAGGTGGCTGGTTCGACTTCGACGTGATCGTTGCGACTCCAGACATGATGGGTCAAATTGGTCGTTTAGGTCGTGTATTAGGTCCTAAAGGCTTAATGCCAAACCCTAAAACTGGTACTGTAACACAAGATGTTACTAAAGCAGTTCAAGACATCAAAGCTGGTCAAGTTGCTTACCGTGCTGATAGCGCTGGTAACTTACACTTACCTGTTGGTAAAGTATCATTTACTGCAGATGCATTAGCTGAAAACGTAAAAGCTGTTCAAGAAATGGTATTACGTGTGAAACCTGCATCATCTAAAGGTACATACATCAAAAACTTAGCAATTACATCTACTATGGGTCCTGGTATCCAAGTTGATGTTTCATCAATCTAAGATCTATTTAAAATAATACTTGACCCACTTATACTATTCTGTTAGTATAAGTGAGGTTATTTATATAGCTTACCGAAGACAGTTGGCGGCTTTGCCTTAATTTTGCCAACCGAGGGAGATACGTTGTTCACTACTAGATGGTGAACTTTATCCTCTATGTCTTCAGTGACATAGAGTTTTTTTATTTAAAAAAACTCTAATAAAATCAGTGGAGGTGAAATATAAGTGAGTGAACAAGCAATTGCTAAAAAACAACAAGAAGTAAATGAAGTCGTTGAGAAAATGAACGCTGCAAATTCTTTAGTTGTGGTTGACTACTTAGGATTATCAGTAGCAGAAGTGACTGAATTACGTAAACAATTACGTGAAGCGGGCGTTGAGTTTAAAGTTATCAAAAACACAATCATGCGTCGTGCTTTAGATTCTCAAGAGTTAGAATACCATGAAGAAGTTTTCCAAGGCCCTACAGCTGTAGCGTTTGGTATGGAAGACGCAGTTGCCCCAGCTAAGATTCTTTCTGATTTTGCTAAAAAAGCAGAAGCGTTAGAACTTAAAGGTGGTATCTTAGAAGGTGAAGTGCTTTCTAAAGAAGAAATTCAACAAATTGCGAAATTGCCAAACCGCGAAGGTCTACTTTCAATGCTATTATCAGTATTGCAAGCTCCTGTCCGCAACGTGGCATACGCTGTCAAAGCTGTTGCAGATGCAAAAGGCGAAGACGCAGCGTAATTTATTACCAATTTAATCATACAAAACAAACTATTTAAAAACGGAGGAATTTTATAATGGCTTTAAACATTGAACAAATCATTGCTGATTTAAAAGAATCAACAATTTTAGAATTAGCTGACTTAGTATCAGCAATCGAAGAAGAATTCGGCGTATCTGCTGCTGCTCCTGTAGCTGCTGCTGGTGCTGCTGCTGGTGAAGCTGCTGAAGAAAAAACTGAATTTGACGTAGAATTAACTTCTGCTGGTTCAGCTAAAATTAAAGTAATCAAAGCTGTACGTGAAGCTACTGGTTTAGGCTTGAAAGAAGCTAAAGCATTAGTAGACGGCGCTCCAGCGATCGTTAAAGAAGCATTACCTGCTGAAGAAGCAGAAGCTTTAAAAGCTGCTATCGAAGAAGCTGGCGGT
>NZ_JBOEQF010000274.1:0-2812 GCF_050689315.1 Aerococcus sp. L_32 | reverse complement strand
TCCTTCGGTTCAAAATGCGATTCCAACTACAGCTTTGGGGACATCGTTAACGGCGGCACCTATTCTAGGGTTAATCGGGTCTGCAGTTCTTTTAGCTTTTGGCTTGCTGTATATGAAATGGTGCTTGGACCGGTCTGTGAAGAACGGCGAACATTTTGATACCTATTTAGAAGGTAAGGTGGATCTTAAAGGGGTAGCCGGTGATGTGGATGAATCGAAATTGCCATCTATTTGGCTTTCATTAGCGCCGATTGTTACCTTGATTGCTATTATCTTGATTTTTTCTAGTGTGGCAAACATTATTTTAGTGGCTTTAGCTGCAGCGATTATCTTATCAGCTATTCTATACCACAGCTACATTCCATCGCAGAATATGACCTTGAATGCGGGGGCGACAGGGGCAATTATGCCAGCCTTCTCAACTTCATCTTCTGTAGCCTTTGGTTCAGTATTAACCTTGGCACCTGGTTTTGCGGTCATCCAACAAGCGATTACCTCTATTCCCGGTAGTCCAGTGATTGGATTGGCTGCATCGTCTGCCTTACTAAGTGGGATTACCGGTTCTGCTTCTGGGGCGATTGGGATTGTGATGAATACCCTAGCGCCAGATTATATTGCTATGGGGATTAATCCAGAGTTGGTCCACCGAATTACAGTGATTGCGGCGGCAACATTAACGGCGATGCCACAATCTGGGGTCGTGATTACCTTTAATAATCTGACTGGATTATCCATTAAACATGGCTTTATACACCAGTTTATTATTACAAACGTGGCGCACTTGTTGGCTTTGATTGCGGTACTTCTTGCTTCAGCCTTTTTATATTAATAAAATAAATTTTTGAGGGAGTTGCCTTATGATAGTGCAACTCCTTTTGCTGTTTGTGGTATAATTAGGGGTGCAGGAAAAATAAATTGACATTGACCATCAGAGTAAGTACCATGTACAATGAATCAGAAATCAAGGAGATTGTGAATTATGGCAACGAAAAAAGTATCACTTGCTTGTTCAGTATGTGGCTCAAGAAATTACACGACAAATAGTAATGCCAATAACCGTACTGAGCGTTTAGAAGTGAAGAAATTCTGTAGACACTGTAATCAACATACAATACATAAGGAAACCAAATAGTCGGTATTGACTAATAGATGGTAGAGGGCGAGGGAAGTAGATGCAATTTTTAAAAGATGTATGGCATGAAATGCGATTGACTACATGGCCAAGTGGTGGCGAGTTGGTGCGCTACACTGGTATCGTATTATCGACTATTATCATAGTTGCCATTTTCCTAGGGATTATTGATACCTTAGCACAATGGGCTTTTGCATGGTTTATTAACTTATAATTGTAACTTGTTATGGCGCGCGCATGGGCGGTGTGTTATAATTGGCACGAATAAAGCGAAGAGAAAACCTTTCATGTGGGGAAGGTTTTTTAATTTGCCTTGAAGTTGATCGATGATGAATGTATTGAAAGAAGGAGCATATCGATGGTAGAAGAAATCGAAATTGGTAAAGAATGGTATGTAATCCATACATACGCTGGATATGAAAACAAAGTCAAACAAAACTTGGAAATGCGTATTACTTCAATGGATATGGAAGATTACATTTACCGTGTAATCGTGCCTGAAGAAGAGCATGTAGAGAAAACGAAGTCAGGTAAAGATAAGATTGTTAAGATCAAAAACTTTCCAGGTTATGTTTTAGTTGAAATGATCATGTCTGATGAAGCATGGTTCGTTGTTCGTAATACACCGGGTGTTACAGGGTTCTTAGGTTCTCACGGTCAAGGTTCAAAACCAACACCATTGTTACCTGATGAAGTACGTAATATCTTATCAAGCCTTGGTGAAGGTGGCCGTAACCGTAATATCTCATTCGATATCGATGAAGTGGTTAAGGTTATCGATGGTGCCTTTGATGGTATGGAAGGTCGCGTTCAAGAGATTGATGCAGAACATGGCAAGTTGAAACTGACTGTTGAAATGTTTGGACGTGAAACATTAGCAGAAGTAGACTATGACCAAGTAGACAAATTCTAATTTGCGATATTTTACAAATCATAGTTGAGGTAAAATAAAACATAGTTAAATGAATAAATAGCGGGTAAGGATTCTTAAACAAAATCCTTACCCGCTATTTTTCTCTATTGATCAATATTCATTTTCTAATTGTTTATCTTTCATCCTTCCGGCGTTGAAGATACAGGTATTTTAAAACATCGTACAATATATAACCGGAAATTACCGATTGCATAATAGGGAATGTGTATAGTGAATAAAAACTACCATTAAAACATAAAACGTTAGAATGGATGAAGCATACAATGAACGTACTTGAAATAACTGAGAATACTGCGAACTTTTTTATTGCACATTATCTTTGGTGTTCTCTTTCTTTAAAACAAAAAAATATTTTGTTATCGCTAAACTAACACAAAATAAACATAAGGCAGAGAGTAGCCAATTGCCAGTCATAATGATGAGTGCATTAGGGTGAATGACGTTAGCAAAAAGTATCATAATGGCCCATAGACCAAGGGCAAATTTTGCTTCATTTTTAACTTCTGTTTGATTGATTTTAGACAATTAATCTCTCCATTATCTACTTTCTAAATTGTTACTTCACTTTTGTGTGAATAAATATGACTTAATTCAGTTAATTTAAGTGGTCCAATGTTTAATCCGCAACATCAAATGCTTCTATTGTTAAGCTCATTATAACGGGTTTATTGGTAGAAGAGGCGAATGGCAAACAGAAGATGCACAAAAAAATCAGTTGCTTTTATGGGCAACTGATTTTTTCTATA
>NZ_JBOEQF010000273.1:0-2814 GCF_050689315.1 Aerococcus sp. L_32 | reverse complement strand
GAATCGCTTAAATCGTGATGGTCAATATCCTTCTGTTGTGACTATTGCAGCCTTTGGTGATCGATTTAAGGGCGCTAATATTTATCCAACTGATAACACGTTAAATGATGGCAATAAAGTTGCATTAACAGTAGCCTATAAAGGTGGCTTGTCTAGTCGTTCTGGCTATGCAGTTAAAGATGAAAGTCAGCTCGCTGAACGTGATTCAGGATACTTAGAAGAAGTCGTTTACCCCTATTTCCAAGCTTATAAGTGGTGGTTAGACAATCTGAACATTGGTACAAAAGGTGGCGACTTCTACCAAGCATTTAGTGAGTTCTATCCGCAAACTACCTATGGTTGGAATTTGTGCCCGGGGCATTTAGTAGCTGACGAAGAATGGTTAAGCTCACCATTCTATCAAGACTCTGATGCAACAATTCAAAGTGGCTACATCTTCCAACTAGACTTTATACCTTCACAAGCAGACCATAATGGTGTTTCAGCTGAATCGACGATTGCGGTTGCTGACGCAGCACTACGTGAAGAAATTAAGATTAAACAACCAGAACTTTGGTCAAGAATTTCTAAGCGGAAGGATTACCTAAAAGAAGCATTAGGTTTAACGTTACCAGAACATTTACTACCTTTAGCGAGTACCTTTGCCTACTATAGACCATTCTTATTAGACAAAAAAACTGCTATCTACTTTGGATAAAAAAATCCCCCTCAAGATTGGTTGACCAAACTTGAGGGGTTTTTGTCTATTTCTAAGTGAATAATGACGGACTATCCATACGGAATTGCCATAAAGATGTTAATATATGTATAATATTATAAATAAATTGGAGGGTTATGCTCTTGGACGAACAGATTGAATTATTATTTACCATAGATGAAGGCTATTTAAATCCCTTAAAAGTGGCATTAACATCGATTCGCCAAAATAATCCAGGCCAAGCCATCCGTATTTGGCTGATTCATGAATCAATTGCAATGCATACGATTCGCGAATTGCAGAAGTTAACGGATTATTTACAGTTTGGTTTTGAAGCGATTGAAATTGATGGCAGTCGATGGAATAGCGCTAAAACTGAAGATAGGTACCCAAAAGAAATGTATTTTCGCTTGCTTGCGGGTGCTATTTTGCCTGAAGAAATGAAACGTGTGATTTATTTAGATCCAGATATTTTAGTGGTTAACCCTTTATTAGAGCTGTGGCAAACAGATCTAGAAGGTCATATGCTAGCAGCCGCTACACATGTTGGGTTGACGGACGTTTCTACCCGAGTAAACCAAATGCGACTTGACGTTGACCATGCATACTATAATTCTGGTGTGATGGTGATTGATTTAGATAAAGCTAGAGAAATTGTCAAATGGTCAGATATTGCGCGAATGATTGAAAAATATAATCTGTTACTCTTCTTACCTGACCAAGATATTCTAAACCATTTGTATGGTAAATATACGAAGGAAATACCCGAAGAAATTTGGAATTATGATACCCGTAAATATATGCGCTATTTTACCAAAAGTCTTACCCAACACGATATTCACTGGGTTATGGCCAATACCTCTATCCTTCATTTCTGTGGCGGACCAAAACCATGGGACGATAAACATGACAATCGGTTTACCAGTCTTTATCTTAACTATCAAAACCAATTGAAGCGTATCGAATCGGTGATTAAATAATTTAAAATAAGTAATTTTCATTACCTATGGTGGTTAAATTCTTATTTATTATCGTCAAATCAGGCTTATACACTTTGGTATCCAATAAAAAATCCCCAGAAGTAAGCGTATGTCTGCTTACTTCTGGGGATTCTTTTTTTATAGGATAAATAATCCAATTAATCGACTGATTTTAATGCTTCTAGCATATCGACGTGTTGTAGACGTTTATAAATGATATAGGCGAGAACGGCTGTAATTGATCCGATAATAACAGCTGGAACAATAAAGCTTGTCGCTGCTAGTGCAGGGTTAAACATTACATCAGCAGGTGGAACGATTCGAATAATATATTGGTGGAGCATTTCACCAATACCGAAACCTACTAGTATACCGAGGGCCGTTAAAACAATCGTTTCACGGTAAATATATAAGGTAACTTCATTATCAAAGAAACCAAGCACTTTGATAGTGGATAATTCACGCATCCGTTCAGACACATTAATATTCGTTAGGTTATATAGGATAACAATACCTAATAGTCCAGCCACAATAATTAGAACAGTCATGATTTTATCCAATGAATGAACAATTGTATCGATTTGATTCATTAGGGTAGTGTTTTGTACTACACCGGCAACACCGTCTAATTCAATGAATTTCGCAGCTTGATTTTCTGTGTTGTTAATTGAGTCATCTTTTAAGTTGACTAGATAAGCATTAGATTGGTAATCCTCACCGTAAATTGTTTCATAAACTTGTGGACTAGCGAAGACAAAGTGACCAATATACATTTCTGTTATACCTGATACTTTCATTTCACGATCTTGATTGTTAGTATCTTGAAGTGTAATTGTATCTCCTACTTCAGCGTCTACTAGGGTAGCTAGTCGTTCAGAAATTACTACACCATCATCAGGTAAGTCTAATGTTTCTTCAGAGCCACGTTCAGTTAATTTAATATAGTCTGAAAATTCATCTATATTTTCTGGGGAAATTAAAGTGATATCTTGTGTATCGTTTTGTTTTCCACCGACAGTTGTTAACTCTTGATATTCTACTTCACCGAATTGATCAATGTCTTGAGAAGATAGTGTATCCTCAATCTCCTCATATTGTTGGTCTGAGACATAGTCATTTTCTGCAACAATCATATCA
>NZ_JBOEQF010000272.1:0-2833 GCF_050689315.1 Aerococcus sp. L_32 | reverse complement strand
TAGCAGCCTTGTTCTCGGCCACAACTGCGTTGAACTGAATCCCTCTAAAACCGTGTATTTTAGCCGTTTCAATGGATTTTGCTACCAAGTCATTGATCAAACCCTGACCCCGGAAGGCTTTATTCACTGCGTAAGTCCCGTTGGCCACGTGACTAGCGCGCCCTTCGTTATTTGCTTTAATCAGGTAGTAACCAGCAATCTTATCATCCACCAGCAAGATGTCAACTTGATCATAAGCAGCCAGTTTCTTCTCAAAATTTTCACTCGAATAGAGGTCTAAACCAGGGAAAGCGACACCATCCACCAAAATATCGTTCCAGATTTCTCTAAGAACTTCCGTGTCGACTTGAGTGTGATTTTTGAATGTTTTCATACTGGTAGACCTCCTATAAATTTGTATCGAATACCCCTTATTATACCCATACCACCTACACCCGTCCAATAATCATCTGATGGATTTCAAGGTTTTACTCATATTGAAAGGGTTGACATTCCTCTAAAAGATTGTTTGAATAGAGTTAATTCATAGAGACATTTGGGGTGCTGTGACAGCTGAGATTATACCCATGGAACCTGATACAGTTAATACTGGCGAAGGAAAATGTAGTAAATATTGTCAAAAATATGATCCGTTTGGCTTTTTGCCTTGCTATCATTCATTTGGACGACTATTTCCCCCTTTTGTCGGATACTGACAGGAAAGGGGGATTTTTTTATTTTCCAAAAGGTGTCTAGATAATTGTATACCAATGATACGCCACCATAATGATTTAAAAAGATGCGATATTGAAAGGATTTAATGATGACAATCGATTTATATACATTAAAAGCTTTACCAACTTACGATAACCCATTTCCATTAGCTAAAAGCCCGCTAATTCAGTGCTTAACCAATACTGTGACGGTGGAATCAGTGGCCAATGCCTTATTGTATGTGGGGGCGGCGCCAGTCATGGCAGACCAGGCAGCTGAGATGGAAGTTTTCTTCAATCAAAACGACGGGGCCTTGATCAATATTGGGAGTTTATCGCCTGAGAAAATCCGCAACATTTTATTGGCTGCTAGAACAGCTGAAGAAACAGATACGCCTTTCGTTCTGGATTTAGTAGGTGTTTCAGCCAGTCCCTTGCGTAACGACTTAGCCCAAGAAATCAGTGCATCCACACCAGATGTCATCAAGGGAAACTTATCTGAAATGCGGACCTTCTGTGGCTTAGGATCAACAGGACGAGGCGTTGACGCAGGGGCCGATGATCAAAGTCAGGCAGCCTTAGTGGAACTGGGCCAAGCCATGCAAGAATGGGTGTCAGACCATGCCGGTACAACCTTATTAGCGACAGGACCAATAGACGTTGTCGCTGACGCGTCAGGCATTTACTACTTGAAAAATGGCGTAGACAATCTTGGGCGCTTTACTGGGACGGGAGACATTGTCGGTGCCTTGATTACAGCCTTATTAGGGGCTGGTCAGCCAGTCCTAGACGCTGTAATTTTAGCGGTATCTTACTTCAATTTATGTGGTGAAAAAGCAGACGCAACAACACATGGCCTAGCTGATTTTAGACAGGCAACATTGAATAACCTGTCTCTATTGTTGGCAGACGATGAATGGTTAACAGATATCAAGGGAGGTCAACTATAATGGATTACAGTTTATACCTAGTCACAGCGAGTTTTGATTACCAAGAAGACGCCTTTTTACAAGTGGTTGAAGACGCTATTAAAGCAGGGGTTACTCTAGTGCAATTCCGCGATAAGACGGCGACGAGTCGTGATGCATATGCATTAGCTTTAAAATTAAAGGCGATTACGGACCGATACGCCGTACCTTTAATTATTAATGACCGGGTAGATCTAGCGTTAGCGGTGGATGCTGCTGGTGTTCATATTGGTGATGATGAATTACCTGTAAATGTTGTACGAAAACTGATTGGTTCGGATAAGATTTTAGGGGTTTCAGCCAAAACCTTAGAACGGGCAGAAGAAGCCTTCCAACAAGGGGCAGATTATTTAGGCGTGGGAGCTATATTCCCTACAACAACCAAGGATTCTTCTTTAGTGACGGTGGATACTTTGCGGACAATTACAAGCCAAGTGTCGATACCGGTTGTGGCTATTGGGGGGATTCATTTAGATAATATAGATCAACTAAAAGACACAGGCATTAAGGGGATTTCAGTGGTTTCTGAAATTATGTTAGCAGATAGTATGCCTGACCGAGTAAGGCAATTACGGGCTAATTTGGCAGGAATCTTGGAGGTGAACTAAATGATGAATACAACACCACAAGTAGTGACTATCGCAGGTTCTGATTCAGGTGGTGGGGCAGGCATTCAAGCGGATTTGAAAACCTTCCAAGCGCGTAAGGCTTTTGGGATGTCCATTGTTGTCGCACTTACAGCGCAAAATACCCTAGGTGTCCAGTCATCCTTACCGGTATCATTGGACTTTATTGATGCACAATTTGCTTCACTTGCAGCAGATTTTAAGATTGGCGCTGTTAAAACAGGTATGTTATTTAACGGGGCATATGTAGAAAATGTCGTGAATAACTTAAAAAAGGTAGACTTTGGTCCATTAATTGTTGATCCCGTCATGGTAGCTAAAGGGGGGCATCAGCTCTTAGACCAAGACGCCATCGACGCCATTCAAAACCAGTTACTACCTATAGTGACTTTGGTTACACCAAATATTCCTGAAGCAGAAATCATCGCTGACATGACCATTGAATCAGAAGCGGATATGTTGGCGGCGGGATTGAAGATACAAGGATATGGGGCTAAAAACGTGATTGTCAAAGGGGGCCATTCAAAAGCAGAACGGGCCAGAGACC
>NZ_JBOEQF010000271.1:0-2833 GCF_050689315.1 Aerococcus sp. L_32 | reverse complement strand
GGTGATTTAGCTATTTTTCAAAAACCTGCTATGGCTGTTGTAGGATCAAGAAAGATGTCTGTCTACGGTAAAGCAGCTATTGACCAGCTAATCCCTGAATTAAGTGAAGCCGTGGTCATTGTCTCTGGTTTAGCCAAAGGGGTGGATGCCTATACCCACCAAGCAGCCATGTCTGGGGGCGAAACCATTGCGGTTATCGGGACGGGCTTGCTGACTTCATACCCGAGTGAACACCACAAATTGCAGGCAAGAATTGCCCATGACCATTTACTCGTTTCACCGCTACCCAACCACGCTAAAATTCAACGCTGGCATTTCCCTTACCGAAATCTAACTATTGCCGGACTCAGTCAAGCGACGATGGTTATTGAGGCGGCAGAAAAATCTGGTTCTTTAATAACGGCTAATTATGCCTTACAAGAAAATAGACTGGTTTTTGCAGTGCCAGGGCCTATTTCGAACCCTTTATCTGCAGGGACCAACCAATTAATTTACTACGGTGCCGCACCGGCATTACAGGCTTCAGAAATATTGCGCGACTTATTTTTCAATGTATAGAAAAACTTAATTTTTACCTTTGAATTTGCCAACAAACAACTTTCTTCTATATAAATTGTGCATATATTGCTTGCTTATTTTATCTTTAGGTTATATATTCATTTGTAGCTATTAATTTTCATATTTGACAAAAGCTATTCTTCTAGCATAATATGTAAAGCGATTTAGAAATGGATATCAGAAAGGAGCTTGTCGTTGGCATATAAATATTTAGTAATCGTAGAATCTCCGACGAAAGCCAAAACTATAGATAAGTACTTAGGCAGAAATTATAGAGTTGTAGCCAGCAAAGGTCATCTACGTGATTTACCAAAATCGCGTATGGGAATTGATATTGAAAATGACTATGAACCGGACTACATCAACATCCGTGGTAAAGGGCCTTTAATCAAAGAGTTACGTAAAGATGCAAAGAAAGCTGAAAAAGTCTTTCTTGCGAGTGACCCGGACCGAGAAGGGGAAGCAATTGCCTTCCATTTAGCCCACATCTTAGGCTTAAACCCTGAAGACCCAATCCGTGTAACCTATAATGAGGTAACCAAAGAAGCTGTTAAAGAGGCAATCGCAAACCCTCGTCCAATAAATATGGACCTAGTAGACGCTCAACAAGCACGTCGTGTGTTAGACCGCTTAGTAGGTTACAATTTATCCCCAATGTTATGGAAGAAAGTGAAGAAAGGTTTATCTGCTGGTCGGGTACAATCCGTTGCTTTACATATGATTATCAACCGGGAAAATGAAATCCGTGCTTTCAAACCTGAAGAGTACTGGACAGTTGAAGGGTCATTTATTAAAGACCGTAAGACCTTTAAAGCTAACGCTTCAAAATTCAAGGGTAAAAAACTTGATTTGAAAAACGAAGCGGATGTTAAAGCGTTTATGGCCGAAATTAAAACCCAAGACTTCACTGTTGAAAACGTGACGGAAAAGGAACGTAAGCGTAACCCGCAAAAACCTTTTACCACGTCATCAATGCAACAAGAAGCGGCGAAAAAATTAAACTTCCGAACCCGTAAAACTATGATGGTGGCCCAACAACTATATGAAGGAATCAAAATAGGCAGCGGAGCGCCAGTAGGTTTGATTACTTATATGCGTACCGATTCAACCCGTATCTCTGATTCAGCTAAAGCCGGTGCAAAAGCATATATTACCAATACTTATGGTAAGGAATACTTAGGTTACCAACCAGTAAGCAAGAAAGCCCAAGGGTCTCAAGATGCCCATGAAGCGATTCGTCCTTCATCAGCTGACCGGACACCGGATGCTGTTAAAGATTACTTATCTCGTGATCAATTCCGCTTATATTCATTGATTTGGTCTCGTTTTATGGCCAGTCAAATGGCACCAGCCATCTATGACACTGTATCTGCTGATTTGGTACAAAACCAAGCGACTTTTAGAGCAAATGGTTCTAAAATTAAGTTTGAAGGTTACCAAAAAGTTTATACAGAAGCCAACAACAAAGATAATATCTTACCGGAATTAGTTAACGGTGAAACAGTGAAGTCTAAAGACTTAGAACCAAGTCAACACTTCACCCAACCACCAGCTCGCTATACTGAGGCTTCTTTAATCAAGAAACTAGAAGAAGATGGCGTTGGCCGTCCGTCAACATACTCACCAACCATCGAAACACTGATCAAGCGCTACTACGTAAAATTAGAAGCCAAACGATTTGAACCAACTGAACTAGGTGAAATTGTTGATAAGATGATTGCTGAATTCTTCCCAGAAATCGTGGATACGTCATTTACAGCTGATCTTGAAAAAGAATTAGATGAAATCGAAACGGACCAAAAAGAATGGGTTGAAGTTATCGATGCCTTCTTTAAACCATTCCATAAAGAGCTGGAAAAAGCTGAAGTGGAAATGGAAAAAATTGAAATCAAAGATGAACCAGCTGGCTTTAAATGTCCTGTCGATGGCGGTGAAATGGTCATTAAAATGGGTCGTTTCGGGAAATTCTATGCCTGCGCCAACTTCCCAGACTGTCGCCACACCGAAGCTATTGTGAAAGAAATCGGTGTAACTTGTCCGAAATGTCATGAAGGTCAAGTAGTTGAACGTAAATCGAAGAAAAATCGTATCTTCTACGGTTGCTCTAGATACCCAGACTGTGACTTTACTGACTGGAACAAACCAGTCGCTCGTGCATGTCCAAAATGTGACCATTACTTGGTTGAAAAGAAAATCCGTGGTGGTAAACAAATCGTTTGTCCAAACGGTGACTATGAAGAAGACGTGCAAAAAGGTGAAGCAGTAGAAGCTTAAG
>NZ_JBOEQF010000270.1:0-2837 GCF_050689315.1 Aerococcus sp. L_32 | reverse complement strand
GCAACTGGTGAACATTATTTTGACGAGTTAAACGTTTCTGATATCACTGTGATTGGTTCAATGGGTATTGATGATGATGATGTTGAAATCTTGGATAAAACCTCGGGCTTGGCAGATATTGAATATGGCTATTTAAAAGATGTCACAATTGATGATAGCCATACAGCTATTCGTGTATTTTCAATGGGAGAAGATATCTCTGATTATGAATTAGTGGAAGGTCAATTACCTAAAGCAAGTAATGAAATAGCGATAGATGCAAGCTTTGATGATCAATATCAAGTAGGTGATAAAATTGACCTGTCAGAACAGGCGGATGCCTCTGGTGATACCGTACTAAAAGAAGACACCTATGAAATTGTTGGTTTTATTTATTCTGGTGAAATTTTATCCAATCTAAACCAAGGTGCTTCTACAGCCGGAACTGGCGCCTTAAAAGGTTATGCGATTGTTCCTGAATCTGCGTTTGATTCAGATGTCTACATGCTGGCTCGATTAAGATTCGATGATTTAATTGATATCGACCCTTATTCAGATACTTACACTGAAAGACTTCAAGTTCACAAAGATGATTTAGATAATGCCTTAGCAAACCAACCAAAAAATCGTCTTGAAACAATTAAAAATGATTATCAATCGGAAATTGATGATGGCCAAAAACAAATTGATGATGCCAAGAAGAAATTGGCAGATGGACAAGCACAACTAGATGATGCCAAACAACAATTAATTGATGGTCAAGCTGAAATTGATGATGCACAAAATCAATTAGACACTAAAGTAGCTGACGCCACTGCACAAATTAATGTTGGTGCCAATCAAATTGCGAATGCCCATACTACAATTGATGATAGCCAAGCACAATTAGATGCTGCTAAAACGCAGTTAGCTAATGGGCAAGCTACATTAGACGAAAAGTGGAACCAACTCCAAGATGGTAAAGCTAAATTAAACCAAGCAAAGAAACAGTTAAATGATAGTCAAAGTCAGTTAACTACCGCAAGAAGCCAATTAGATCAAGGTCAAACAGCGATTGCTAATGGTTATAGTCAATTAGCTGAAAAGAAAGCCCAAATAAATAGCGCTGAGGCAGAAATTGCCGAAGCAAACGCAACACTTGAAAGCAAACAAGCTGAGTATGATAACAAATACAGTGAATATACGAAAAACTTAAATGCTTTTGAGGAAAAACAAGCTGACTATGAAGCAAAAGCCAGTCAAGTAGAAGGCGCACAAAATCAACTTGATCAAAACAATCAAGAATTGGCAAATGGAAAAGCAAATTATGAGAAGGGTATCCAAGCTTTAACAGAACAAATCACTAGCCTACAAAATAAATTAGATGCAGGTGATTTAAATGAAGCTGATACTGCTGATTTACAAGCACAAATTGCTGACCTACAAGAAGAATTAGATGCTAGCCAAAGTGAATATGAAGCCTTCATGAATTCAACATACACTCCTGGAATGGCAAAAATTGAAGCTAGTCAAGCTGAGTTAGACCAACAAAAATCAGCATTAACAAGTGCTAAAGGTCAACTAGATGCTGGCCAAGAACAATTAAACAGTGCTAAAGCACAATTAGATAGTGCAAACAAACAATTAAGTGATGGTAACGCTGCATTATCTAGCAATCAAGCCAAAATTGATGATGGTAAAGCTCAAATTGAAGCAGCAACTGCTAGCCTAAGCGAGAATGAAGCCCTCTTACAAGAAAAAGAAGCGGCATACCAAGATGGCTTATCCAAATACAATGCCGGTATCCAATCTTATAATGACGGTTTAAATACTTACTATGAGGGTCTAGCACAATGGACTGCTGGTGTAGAGACATTAGATAAGAAATCAGCGGAATACCAAGCGAATGTAGATAAGTTAGCCCAAGCAAAAGCGGAATTAGCTGATAAAGAAGCGGAATTAGCCCAAGCAGAAGACCAATTAGCAACTGAATCTGCAGATGCTGAAGCCCAAATTGCAGATGCCAAAGAAAGTCTTGCTGAGGGTCAGGCAGAATACGAAGATAAAGCCGCTGAATTCGCGAAAACCAAAGCGGATGCTGAAGATGAGATAGCAGACAAAGAAGATGAACTAGCCGAAGCACAAGAAATGGTGGATAATTTATCCCTACCAACTTATTCCGTAAATAGTCGTCGGGAGATTCCAGGTAGCGATGGGTATAAAATCTACAGTACCATTTCAAATATTGTAGATTCCCTAGCAAATATCTTCCCAATCTTCTTATACTTCGTTGCTGCACTCGTTACCTTTACTACCATGACACGCTTTGTAGACGAAGAACGGACTAAATCAGGTACCTTGAAAGCCCTAGGTTATGATGACCAAGACGTTATTAAGAAATTTACCTTCTACGGTTTAACCGCCAGCTTATCCGGTACTATTTTAGGGATTATCTTAGGACACACCCTACTCCCTTATATTGTTTACAATGCTTATAGTTCAAGCTATACCTTGCCAGCCATTGAATTACACTTCCACTGGGCAGTTTCCTTGGTTGCTATTCTTTTAGCCTTATTAGCAGCTGTTTTACCAGCCTACTTAGTAGCGAAGAGAGAATTACAAGAACAACCTGCGCAACTGCTTTTACCAAAAGCACCTAGCGCTGGATCTAAGATTTTATTAGAACGGATTACACCAATTTGGAACCGCATGTCCTTCACCCACAAAGTAACAGCAAGAAATATCTTCCGTTATAAACAACGGATGCTAATGACAATCTTTGGCGTTGCCGGTGCTACTGCCTTACTGTTCTCAGGGCTTAGCGTACAATCATCTATCGGTGAAATTAACCAACGTCAATTTGGTGATTTAATCCATTA
>NZ_JBOEQF010000269.1:0-2841 GCF_050689315.1 Aerococcus sp. L_32 | reverse complement strand
AATGGTCATGGGCAATGGTGCGAGTATCGTTAGCAACGATTCTAAACACCCTCTGGTATTCTTTGATAATGGATTGCCAGATGTGTCAATAAGTAATAGTTTAAGAATCTTGGGTTTTACTTACAAGGAGTTTTTCACAAATAGCCTGAATAATATCCAGGTGAATGAAATAAAGGAAAAACTAAAATACCTTTTAACTTATGGATCAGTTGTTGCTGGCCCAATAGATATGGGATATTTAACGTATAACCCTAACTCAATTAATCTAAGTGGTGTTGACCATTTTGTATCAATTTATGATGTGGACGAAGAGTTCGTTTTATTTACATGATCCTGCCGGTTATCCATGTATGAAAATAGTATTCAAAGAATTTATTGAAGCTTGGAAAGCTAATTTGATAGATTACAAACGCGGTTCGTTTTCAATGTGGGGTAAGTTCAAAAAAGTTAAAACTCCCAACTCTGAAAAAATATTTCATGAAGTATCCTTAATAATGAAAAAGCGATACCAAAAAGGTGAAAACAATGTTATAGAAAAATTCGCCCATGCAGTAAGAGATAATGGACTGAATCAAGAACAAAAACAAATTCTTCAGTTTTTTAGTTTTCGATTGGCTTCTGCCAGAAATTTGTATATAAGTAAGTTCTTGAAAAGTCATGATTCAAATAAATCAAAAATTAAAGAACAATTGGCTGAATTATTTGGACAAGCACACTTATCTACACTTAAAGAAGATTATTTTAATTTAGCACATACACTTGAAGAAATTGCTCAACTTGATGAAGAATTTAAGGCATTATGTTTACAAATTGAAGGAGAAGATTAGTATGGATAATAACATGAAAATTGATATAGGGACTTTACAAAGAGTCGTCATAGATAAAATGAACTTATTTTATATGGAGGTACCAAATAACCCTGAGAGCCAAAAAAAAGCCTGGCCATTATTTGAAGTACATTTCCCTTCCTTAACCGGCAGAAAAATGTTTGGTTTAGATTATGATGAAAATAAAGTATATAGAGTTTGTTCCGTAGTCCTTGAAAGTGATCGAGATGATACATATGGTTTAAACCAATTTGAGTTTGAGGGCGGAAATTATTTAAGGTTAAGACTTAAATATGATGTGCCCGAACTTTATGAGAAGATTAGCCCTGCATATGATTTTCTTTTCAGTCAATATGGGGGTCATATTAATTGGTCACTTCCAATGATAGAACACTATAAATCTAAGAATATTTTAGATATAATGATTCCTATTAATGAATGATGAAATTAACTAATGTTATATAGTCGAAATATTAATTTAATTCGATATTTTTCACCTTAAATACAGTGAAGCAGTATGTTTATTAACAAAAATTTTCAGCGGCGCAATTAACAATTAGTTCTGCCAATAAACGAATCCGAAGAAGCTAAGCATATTGGAGTGAGCTGAGTGGCTAAAGTCGTGAAGTTTTGATGTTAATAAATATATAAAAATTGCTTGAAGTAATAATTACACAATTCGTGAGTTTTGAGATAGAGCAGAAACTTGGAAACGTAGTTAAGATTCAAAATTAAGAGAGACATTTAGTTATGCTGGGTGCTGCAAAACTAAATGTCTCTTTCATTCTTTAATAAGAATGTATCTTTGTTCTAAATTAGATTGAAATGGGTATCGGATTTGGATTAAAGAATGCTGCAAGAGACAAATCTGGTAAGGCTTATGAGCAAGCACCAAAAATCAATTTATTTTTGTGATTTAGTCGATATGTTTCCTGTCTGCAATAGTGTAAATAATTATCCTACTATGAAACAGACTCGACTATATTGTGCACAGATTGTCGGATAGAAAAACGCACCCTTTGATAATGTTGATGATGAAAGGAGGTTGTTCAATGGATTCTTTAAGAAGTATGAATAATGCATTGGCATATATTGAAGAGCACTTAACGGAAGAAATTGACTATAGTGAAGTATCTAAAATTGCTTACTGTTCAGAGTATCATTTTAAGCGGATGTTTTCATTTTTAGCTGGCATAGGTTTATCAGAATATATTCGGAGAAGAAGACTGTCGTTGGCTGCAATTGATTTGAAAGATACAAATTTGAGAATAATTGATGTAGCCGTCAAATATGGCTATAATTCGGCTGATTCATTTTCCCGTGCTTTTCATTCCCTGCATGGTATTCTCCCTTCTGAGGCAAGGAGTGAGAATACACAATTAAAAGCTTATCCACGAATGACCTTTCAATTATCAATTAAAGGAGGATGCGAAATGAACTATCGTATTGTTGAGAAAGAGTCGTTTAAGTTAGTAGGATTTAAGAAGAGAGTCCCAATTATTTTTGAAGGTGTAAATCAAGAGATTGCACAAATGACCGAATTTTTAACACCGGAGGTTATTAAACAATTAAAAGCAATCTCAAATGTAGAACCAATGGGTATTATTAGTGCTTCCACTTATTTTTCAGAAGGAAGAATGGAAGAAAAGGGCGAGTTGGATCATTACATCGGGGTAGCAACTTCAGGTGATGAAATAGCAGAATTTGATGTATTAAAAATTGATGCTTGTACCTGGGCAGTATTTGAATCGATTGGACCATTCCCAGAGACACTTCAAAATGTATGGGGTAGAATATACTCAGAGTGGTTTCCGTCTTCAAGTTATGAGTTAGTTGAAGGCCCAGAAATTTTGTGGAACGAGAGTCCAGACACTGGAAATCCAAAGTATCGAAGCGAAATCTGGATTCCGGTAAAGAAAAAAGACTATTAATTACACCGATTTTTATGATTGAGGGCACTCCTAGCAAGAGTGCCCTTTTTGTAAACGGTACGATTGGTGGATATATTCCCACG
>NZ_JBOEQF010000268.1:0-2842 GCF_050689315.1 Aerococcus sp. L_32 | reverse complement strand
CCATTATATTTTAATTGAATTTCCAAGTCATGAAGTACCGCATTATGCGGAACAAGTATTCTTTGATTTATTGTCACGAAATATTCGCCCAATCATCGTTCATCCGGAACGAAATCAAAAGATTATTGAAAAACCAGAAATATTAAAACGTTTTGTGGAGATGGGTTGTTACGCACAGTTAACAGCAGCATCATATCTAGGAGAGTTTGGTTCTGGTGTTGAAGAAACGAGTCGTTTGTTGATTGAAGAAAATCTTGTCCATATGCTCGCTTCAGATGCCCACCGTCCACATGGACCTAGGGGCTTTAATATGGAGGCAGCCTTCAACAAAATGCAGGCTGAGTATGGGACTAGTATCGTGTTTGATTTTAAAGCCAATGCGAAAAGTTTAGTGAATGGGGATCCCATGATTGCGAATTTTGTTTTAGACCAACCAAAACGGAAGAAGAAATTTTTTGGTTTGTTTTAGTATGTTGTATCGTTAAAAGAAGAAAATAAGTTGGGAGCGTAACGCGTAAATGAATTTTTCGAAATATCAAAAATATTCGATACTGGTAGTTGCTGATTTTGTATCAATATTAGTTGCTGGTTTTGCGGCATATTTACTACTTGAGATATATGTAGGCTTAACCGTGTCAATGACGGTAGGCTTATCTATTATATATTTCATCGCTTATATACTAGCTAGTTTAGGGACCAAAAACTACAATTTGATTATCCGCTATATGAGTTTCAAAGGGGCATCGGATTTACTAATTACCCATTTTATTGCGTCAATTTTAACTCTAGCATCTGCAGCTATCATTTATAGAAGTTTTTCCATTCGTTTAGTATTTTTATTAGCTGTATTCTCTATTGGGTTAACATTTGTGTCACGTGCATTATGGCGATTCGCTTTGGATCGTAGAGATAACTTACCGAATGGTGAAGGCGTCTTTGAACCAACATTGCTTGTTGGCGCTGGTCGAGGAGGAAATACCTTCCTCAAACAATTTAAAAATGATGGGGCTTATCGCTTTGTTGGGTTTGTGGATGACGATAAAGAGCTTCTACATAAGAAGTTGGATAATTTAAGTATTCTAGGTTGTGTTGATGATATTCCAGATATTATCGAACAATATCATTTACAAAATATCATTATTACTGCACCAACTTTGCCAAGTGAAAAAATTGAACAAATTTTAGATTGGGGTATCGAATATGATGTAGACGTGCGCCAGATGCCTTCAGTTGAAAAAACACTATTAGGCTACCAAATGGATACAACTTCTGGCCCACAAGAAATTGAAATTTCTGACCTGTTGGGTCGTGAAGAAGTGGAATTAGATGATACAGATGCCTTCCGTCAGATCTCTGGCAAAGATATCTTAGTAACTGGTGCTGGTGGTTCAATTGGTTCTGAAATTTGTCGGCAGGTTGCGAAATTCGCACCACAAACAATTTACCTTTTAGGTCACGGGGAAAACTCAATCTACTTGATCAACCAAGAGTTCGCTCAAAAAGACTTACCAAATACCCGGATTATTCCAATCATTGCGGATGTACAAGATAAAGAACATATTGAACAAATCATGCAAACCTACAAACCAGATATCGTTTACCATGCAGCAGCGCATAAACATGTGCCGTTAATGGAAGCTAATCCAACTGAAGCAGTAAAGAACAATGTTTACGGCACAATGAATGTTGCCAATGCTGCCAAAAAAGCGAATGTAGATGTCTTTGTTATGGTATCTACAGATAAAGCGAATAATCCACCAAATGTGATGGGCGCATCTAAAAGAATTGCAGAGATGCTAGTTACTGGTATGGATAAAATTTCATCCCATACTAAATTTGCTGCTGTACGTTTTGGTAATGTGCTAGGTTCTCGTGGTTCCGTTATCCCTGTATTCAAAAAGCAAATTGAAAAAGGTGGCCCAGTTACAGTCACAGACTTTAGAATGCGCCGTTACTTTATGACGATTCCTGAAGCTAGTCGCTTGGTTATCCAAGCAGGTGCCAAGGCACAGGGTGGTGAATTATTTATCTTAGATATGGGTAAGGATGTATTGATTCTAGACCTTGCTAAGAAAATGATTAAATTATCAGGCTTTACTGAAAAAGAAATTCCGATTGTTGAAAGCGGTATTCGTCCTGGTGAGAAATTATATGAAGAATTACTATTAACGGATGAAACAACTGGACAAAAAGTAGATGATAAGATTTTTGTTGGTAAAATTAAGAGTCGACCAGTTGAAGAAATCTATGAATTTGTTGAAACGTTAGATTTAACTGCTGTAGATGATGATAGTTTAAATAAAAAATTAGTTGAATTTGTCCATCGTGATGCAAAGACATCTGAAAATGGATAATGAGAATCAAGTGAAAAATACCAGGAATCATAATATCTTATTGAAAACTTAAAAACTGGTATGGTAGACTGACATAGTTATGATAATATATTCAAATAGGAAGTAAATAATATGCATTATATTTGCTCGAGGAGGACGAGATGAACGATACCCAAGAAATCTCTTTAATTGAGATACTGAATATTCTTACTGCGAATATTTGGAAGATTATTTCAACCACTGTTATTGGGATTGTATTAGCAGCCTTAGTGACATTTTTCTTAATGACACCAAAATATACTTCTACAACAGATATTGTTGTAAATAATACCGCTACTGCTACTACGGAAAATACAATCACACAAGCAGGATTACAAGCGAACTTGACGCTTTTAAACACTTACCAATCATTGGTAAGCCGTCCATTAGTGCTTGATCCAGCAATTGCAGAGGTGCCTGAAGCAGAAGGTATGACTGCTGGTGCATTAGCAGAAAATGTTACTGTTTCA
>NZ_JBOEQF010000267.1:0-2847 GCF_050689315.1 Aerococcus sp. L_32 | reverse complement strand
GACCAAAAACTTCCCAGAAGCTCATTTCCGTTCAACTGAAGAAATGTTGCGAGAGTTTGCTTTCCTAGGCGAGGAAACGGCATACCAAATTGTCGTTGAAAATTCCAATGCCATTGCAGACAGCATTGAGTTTGTGGAACCTTTGAAAGACAAATTGTATACACCAACAATTGAAGGGGCGGAACAAGAACTGACAGATATGTCATTTGAAAAAGCCCATGAAATCTACGGTAAAGAACTACCAGAAATCGTAGAGGCTCGCTTAGATAAAGAATTGAAATCTATTATCTCCAATGGATTCTCGGTTATTTACCTGATTTCACAAAAATTGGTGAAGAAATCGAATGACGACGGCTATATCGTTGGTTCCCGTGGGTCAGTAGGATCCTCATTTGTAGCGACTATGTCAGGGATTACGGAAGTAAATCCGCTGGCGCCGCATTATGTTTGCCCGAATTGCCACTATAGTCATTTCTTTACTGATGGATCGGTGGGGTCTGGGTTCGACTTGCCAGATAAATCTTGTCCTGAATGTGGGACTAACTTGGATAAAGACGGACAAGATATTCCATTTGAAACCTTCTTAGGATTTAAAGGGGACAAGGTACCTGATATCGATTTGAACTTCTCTGGAGAATACCAAGCCCGCGCCCATGCCTACACTAAAGTCCTTTTCGGTGACGACCACGTTTTCCGGGCGGGAACAATTGGTACAGTTGCGGATAAAACAGCCTTCGGGTATGTACTAGGTTACGACCAAGACAAGAATTTAAATCTTCGTAAAACCGAGAAAGAATTCTTAGCCAAGGGTGCAACAGGCGTTAAACGGACAACCGGTCAGCATCCAGGGGGAATCATTGTTATCCCTGAAAATATGGATGTATATGATTTTACCCCAATTCAATTCCCGGCTGACGACGTGGAATCTGAATGGAAGACGACCCACTTCGATTTCCATTCCATCCATGATAACGTCTTGAAATTAGATATCCTTGGGCACGATGACCCGACAATGATTCGTAAATTACAGGATTTATCCGGCATCAATCCAACCGAAATTCCAATCGATGATCCAGAAGTATATGAATTATTCAATGGGACAGAAGTTTTAGGTGTTACCAAAGAACAAATCTATTCCAATACTGGTACATTAGGCATTCCCGAGTTTGGGACCCGATTTACCCGACAAATGCTTGAAGCAACCAAACCTTCAACCTTCGCCGAACTACTGCAAATCTCCGGATTATCGCATGGTACAGACGTTTGGTTAGGTAATGCCGAAGTACTTGTCCGTGAAAAAGGGCTACCGCTAAGTGAAGTTATCGGTTGTCGTGATGATATCATGGTTTACTTAATCCATCGTGGTCTACCTGAATCAGAGGCCTTCCAAATAATGGAGAAAGTTCGTAAAGGCAAGGGGTTATCTGACGAACACAAGGCCATCATGCGTGAATACGACGTGCCGGAATGGTATATGGATTCATGTGAAAAAATCAAATATATGTTCCCGAAAGCCCATGCCGCTGCCTATGTATTGAATGCCATGCGGGTAGCTTGGTTTAAAGTGAAACATCCAATTTGGTACTACTGTGCTTACTTATCAGTACGGGCGAGTGACTTTGACCTTGTATCCATGTCGAACGGGAAAGAATCGACTAAGGCCAAAATTAACGAAATCAATGCCAAAGGAATGGAAGCTTCGACTAAAGAAAAACAATTGTTAACAGTCCTTGAGATTGTAAACGAGATGTGGGAACGTGGCTTTACCTTAAAAATGGTTGATATCAATAAATCTCATGCAACTGAATTTATTATTGAAGAGGACAATACTTTGATTGCACCTTTTAGAGCCATTGACGGTTTGGGTACAAACGTGGCCAAATCTATTGTTGCAGCACGTGAGGAATCACCGTTCTTATCCAAAGAAGACTTACAAACTCGTGGTAAAGTGTCTAAATCATTGATTGAATACATGACCGAGAATCATGTATTAGATGGTTTACCAGACCAAAACCAATTATCACTATTTGATTTTTAAAAGCGCAAAACAGGATTACCTATCATCTTGAAAGGTAATCCTGTTTTTTTGAGCGTTATTTTTTGTTGTATCTATCAGATTATGTTAACATAATATTGTATGCATCATTTTTAAGTGAATCCGTTCGCTTAACCGCAATATTCGCAACAAATCACACGCCAGTGTTATGTTTATTTGTTGCTTTTTACCATGTATATTGATTATTTAAAAGGAGGAATTCTATGCAGTTATTGCTAGATAAGTTTAAAGAAGTGATATCTTCTGTCTTACCTATCGTCGTCCTTGTATTCGCGCTAGCATTTACCCTGGTTGATGTGCCAGGAGATATGATGGCGAGATTTGCAATTGGTTCAATCCTATTAACACTAGGACTGACCATTTTCCTATTCGGGGTAGATATTGGTATGACGCCAATTGGGAATTATTTAGGTGATTCGATTATTCGATCAAGTTCCCATTTAATCGTACTATTATTATCATTCTTTATAGGGTTTTCGATTACCGTAGCCGAACCAGACCTATTAATTTTGGGCCAGCAAATTTCTGATGCAACGGGTGGTGTTTTAGGGTCACAAACCATTGTTGTCGTTGTATCAATAGGTGTGGGGGTTATGATCGCCCTTGCTGTTTACCGGGTAATGAAAGATGTCGCCTTGAAGTGGTTCTTCCTAGCCGTTTATGCGGTCATTACTATATTATCAATTTTCGTAGATTCTACCTTCCTAGCTATGTCATTTGATGCCTCAGGTGCAACGACTGGTGCCTTAACAACACCATTCGTATTGGCTTTAGGTACCAGTGTTTCCGCT
>NZ_JBOEQF010000266.1:0-2848 GCF_050689315.1 Aerococcus sp. L_32 | reverse complement strand
AATTAAAAACTTCCCTGAAGCCCATTTTCGGTCAACAGAAGAAATGTTGCATGACTTTGCCTTCCTAGGAGAAGAAAAGGCCTTTGAAATTGTCGTGGAAAATTCCAATGCTATTGCTGACAACATCGAGTTTGTGGAACCCTTAAAAGACAAGTTGTATACACCAACTATCGAAGGGGCGGAACAAGAACTGACAGATATGTCATTTGAAAAAGCCCATGAAATCTACGGTAAAGAACTTCCAGAAATCGTAGAGGCTCGCTTAGATAAAGAATTGAAATCCATTATTTCTAATGGTTTCTCGGTTATCTACTTGATTTCACAAAAACTGGTGAAGAAATCCAATGACGACGGCTATATCGTTGGTTCCCGTGGGTCAGTTGGGTCTTCATTTGTAGCGACTATGTCAGGGATCACTGAAGTAAATCCGCTGGCGCCACATTATGTTTGCCCGAATTGCCACTATAGTCATTTCTTTACTGATGGATCAGTGGGTTCAGGGTTCGACTTGCCAGATAAACCTTGTCCTGAATGTGGGACCAACTTGGATAAAGACGGACAAGATATTCCATTTGAAACCTTCTTAGGATTTAAAGGGGACAAGGTACCTGATATCGATTTGAACTTCTCTGGTGAATACCAAGCCCGTGCCCATGCTTACACTAAAGTCCTTTTCGGTGACGACCACGTTTTCCGGGCGGGAACAATTGGTACAGTTGCGGATAAAACAGCCTTCGGGTATGTACTAGGTTACGACCAAGATAAGAATCTAAATCTTCGTAAGACCGAGAAAGAATTCTTGGCCAAGGGTGCAACAGGCGTTAAAAGGACAACCGGTCAGCATCCAGGTGGGATCATCGTTATCCCAGAAAATATGGATGTATATGACTTTACACCAATCCAATTCCCGGCTGACGACGTGGAATCTGAATGGAAGACGACACACTTCGATTTCCATTCTATCCATGATAATGTCTTGAAATTAGATATCCTTGGGCACGATGACCCGACCATGATTCGTAAATTACAGGATTTATCGGGCATCAACCCAACTGAAATCCCAACCGATGACCCAGAAGTTTATGAGTTATTCAACGGGACAGAGGTTTTAGGTGTCACCAAGGAACAAATCTATTCAAACACTGGTACATTAGGGATTCCCGAATTTGGGACCCGGTTCACTAGACAAATGCTTGAAGCAACCAAACCATCAACCTTCGCCGAACTACTGCAAATCTCCGGTTTATCGCATGGTACGGACGTTTGGTTAGGCAATGCCGAAGTACTTGTCCGGGAAAAAGGGCTACCGCTAAGTGAAGTTATCGGTTGTCGTGATGACATCATGGTTTACTTAATCCACCGTGGTCTGCCGGAATCAGACGCCTTCCAAATTATGGAAAAAGTTCGTAAAGGTAAGGGGCTTTCTGACGAACACAAGGCTATCATGCGTGAATACGACGTCCCAGAATGGTATATGGATTCATGTGAAAAGATTAAATACATGTTCCCTAAAGCCCATGCCGCTGCCTACGTATTGAACGCCATGAGGGTAGCTTGGTTTAAGGTGAAGCACCCAATTTGGTACTATTGTGCCTACCTATCAGTACGGGCGAGTGACTTTGACCTAGTCTCTATGTCAAACGGGAAAGAGTCGACTAAGGATAAAATCAATGAGATTAATGCCAAAGGAATGGAAGCTTCTACTAAAGAGAAACAATTGTTAACAGTCCTTGAGATTGTAAACGAGATGTGGGAACGTGGCTTTACCTTAAAAATGGTTGATATCAATAAATCTCATGCAACTGAATTTATTATTGAAGATGACAATACTTTGATTGCACCTTTCAGAGCTATTGACGGTTTGGGTACAAACGTGGCCAAATCCATTGTTGCAGCACGGGAGGAATCACCATTTTTATCAAAAGAAGACCTACAAACCCGTGGTAAAGTCTCTAAGTCCTTGATTGAATATATGACTGAAAACCATGTATTAGACGGATTACCAGACCAAAACCAACTATCGCTATTTGATTTTTAAAAACAAAAAGCAGGACCGCCAGTCAATCTGAAGGGCAGTCCTGCTTTTTTGAGCGTTATTTTTGATGTGACTATCAGATTATGTTAACATAATAATGTGTGCATCATTTTTTTAAGTGAATCCGTTCGCTTAACCGCAATACTCGCAACAAATCACACGTAGGTGTTTAATTTATTTGTTGCTTTTTTCCATGTAAACTATTTATTAAAAAGGAGGAATTCTATGCAGTTATTGCTAGATAAGTTTAAAGAAGTCATCTCTTCTGTCTTACCTATCGTAATCCTTGTATTCATTCTAGCATTTACCTTGGTCGACGTGCCAGGTGATATGATGGCTAGATTTGCAATTGGTTCAATTCTATTAACACTAGGACTGACCATTTTTCTATTCGGGGTAGATATCGGTATGACGCCTATTGGGAATTATTTAGGTGAATCGATTATTCGATCAAGTTCCCATTTAATTGTATTATTGTTATCATTCTTTATAGGATTTTCAATTACAGTAGCCGAACCAGACCTATTAATTTTAGGCCAACAAATTTCCGATGCAACGGGTGGCGTATTAGGGTCACAAACTATCGTTGTCGTTGTATCAATAGGTGTGGGGGTTATGATTGCCTTTGGTGTTTACCGGGTAATGAAGGATGTGGCATTGAAATGGTTCTTCCTAGCAGTTTATGCGGTCATCACCTTATTATCAATTTTCGCAGACTCTACCTTCCTAGCGATGTCATTTGACGCCTCTGGTGCAACAACAGGTGCCTTAACTACACCATTTGTATTGGCCTTAGGTACCAGTGTTTCCGCC
>NZ_JBOEQF010000265.1:0-2861 GCF_050689315.1 Aerococcus sp. L_32 | reverse complement strand
GGTATGTACGGGTATTGCCTTTGCCTTACATGCATATACCAATGAAGGGGACAACATTTTAATTCAAAATCCCGTTTACAATCCCTTCCGTACGGTTATTGAAGAAGCTAACCGGACTTTAGTGATGCAAGATTTATTGGGTAACGAACAAGAAGGGTACACAATTGATTTTGATGCTTTGGAGAGTGCCTTCAAGGATGACGATATCAAGGTTTTCTTATTCTGTTCACCGCAAAACCCAACTGGCCGCGTTTGGCATCGTGATGAATTGGCTAAAGTAGTGGCTTTATGTAAGCAATACGATGTTTTATTATTCTCTGATGAAATCCACCGTGATTTGATTATGCCAGGACATGAGCATATTGCTATTGGAAACATTGACCCGAATTTTGACAATTACATCCTTTTTGCCTCGCCATCAAAAACCTTTAATTTAGCTGGTTTTAACCATTCATTTATAGTGGTTCCACGGGCTGATTTAAGAGAAAAATTGGATACATTCTTACATGCTATTCATGTGACTGGCGGGCAACCTGCTGGTTATATCGCGTCAGAAGCGGCTTATACCTACGGGTCGGAATGGGTGGAGAACGTCAACCAAGTGATTTGGGACAATTACCAATTACTGAAAACAACAGTGCAAACGGCCTTACCACAAGTTCAATTCTCAGACTTACAAGGGACTTACCTTGCTTGGCTTGATCTAGGGGCTTATGTGAAAAATGCAGATTTGAAAGAAGTGGTTCAAGACCGTGCCCGTTTAGGTGTCAATTATGGGACTACTTACTGGCCAACTAGACCAGAAGATACCCATATCCGGATTAATCTAGCGACTAAGCCAGAGATCATTGAAACAGCTGCAAGTAATTTAGTTAAAGCTATTCAAGAGTGGCAATAGTCCGTCGTGACACTAGTCAGCTGTAGAGATAGTTAATATACATAAAAAGACCTGCTTCTCATATTGAGCGTGGCAGGTCTTTGTTGTAAGTATATTTGATGGATTAGTTTTCGTTGTAGGGTTCGACATGGACGTCGATGGCGGTGACATCTTCTGTTTTTTGTAGGGCGGATTCTACTTTTTCAGTGATAGCATGACCCGCTTGAACAGAAATTTCTGGATCTACTAAGATGGTAATGTCGATATAGACATTGGCCCCGTAATTACGGCCACGGATATCAGAAACTGCGCGCACGCCAGGTACCATGAGGACTATTTTCCGGTAGTTATCTAAGTCTTCTTGGGGGAAGCCGTCTGATAGGGAAAAGGCGGATTCTTTGAAGATGTCATATCCTGATTTGATAATGATTAAGCCAACGACAATAGCCATGGCACCATCTAGCCAAAGGATACCGGTACGACTTAGGACGACCGACAAGGCAGTTGCGAAAGAGGTCAGGGCATCGGATAAATTGTCCTTTGCAGAAGCTTTAAGGCTTGGGCTATTGAGTTTCTTGCCAAGACGGTTATTGTACCAATAAACGCCGGACATAATGGCTCCAGAAGACAAGCCGACGACCGCATTAATGGGTGTTGGAGCTGCATATTCTCGGTTAATTAAGGCTGTAGTTGAATCAATGGTCACCGTAATCCCAATATAGAAAATCACGAAGGACATAATCAGTGTAGTAATGGTTTCAATTTTATAATGACCGTAACGGTGGTTTTGATCAGCTGGGCGTTGGGATAGGATCATGCCTACTAGCAGGGCAATTGAAGCGAATGAATCAGTAAAGTTATTCAAACCATCCGCAAAGACCGCATCTGAGTCAAAGCTGTAGCCGACAAAGAGTTTGGCGGTTGAGATGATGACGTAAGTCACGATACTCAGATAAATGCCGCGACGGGCTATTTGTTGGTTGGTACTGCTTGGTGTCATGTTAGGTTCATTTTCCATGTGAAAACCGCTCCTTTAAGTTGCATTGATAAGGGGTGAAACTTGCCAATTTGAAAAAAGCAATTCTTTCCATTTTAGCGAACGGCTACACAATTTGCAAGGAATTTCACCTAGAAATGACACGTCTTTCTTGCAAAAAAATGTCTAAATTTTCACAGAATTTCGATAAATTATGATTGACTTAATATGTTAAGTAATATAACATGAGATTAAAATACAATTAAAAAAGAATGAAGGTGAGTTGACATGAAGGAAAAAGAGCTACGACGTACGCTAGCGGTTTTCCCAATTGGGACAGTTGTACAGCTAACAGATTTGACACCGAGACAGGTGCGTTACTACGAAGAACAGAAGTTAATTAAGCCAAAACGTTCAGAAACAAATCGTCGCATGTACTCTTTAAATGATGTCGATCGATTATTAGAAATCAAAGACTATTTAAATGAGGGTATGAGCATTCAAGCAATTTATAATACATATAATCGTCAACATACGCAGCCTAAAGTGACAGATACCAAGCAGCTGACCGATGAAGATGTTCGCCGCATTCTATATAATGAGATTTTGAATCAAGGTGGTTTCAGAAATGCTGGAGCCGACCAGGACTATCCATTGCGTTAGGTAGGTGCGACAAAAGTCGTTCAGACTAGACGTTTCTACCGCATTTAGGAGAGTAAACGCTAAAGCGTGCACTCTCCCACAAGTTAGCCAAAAATCGGCCTTTCTGAGCGTCGGCTCTCGCACCTAGCATATATGATATAGAGGAGATTTTTTATGAACCAAATTAATAAAGATTACCAACGATTACCAGGCTCTTATTTATTCGCAGAAGTAAAACGTCGCCAAGAGGCCTATGAAAAAGCACATCCAGACCAAAACGTAATCCGTTTAGGTGTTGGAGACGTTACTTTACCTTTAGCACCAGCAGTCATCGAAGCCTTACATAAGGCCGTAGACGAACAAGCA
>NZ_JBOEQF010000264.1:0-2866 GCF_050689315.1 Aerococcus sp. L_32 | reverse complement strand
GCATTATATTTTAATTGAATTTCCAAGTCATGAAGTACCGCATTATGCGGAACAAGTATTCTTTGATTTATTGTCACGAAATATTCGCCCAATCATCGTTCATCCTGAACGAAATCAAAAGATTATTGAAAAACCAGAAATATTAAAACATTTTGCGGAGATGGGTTGTTACGCACAGTTAACAGCAGCTTCATATTTAGGGGAGTTTGGTTCTGGTGTTGAAGAAACGAGTCGTTTGTTGATTGAAGAAAATCTTGTCCATATGCTCGCTTCAGATGCCCACCGTCCACATGGACCTAGGGGGTTTAATATGGAGGCAGCCTTCAACAAAATGCAGGCTGAGTATGGGAATAGTATCGTGTTTGATTTTAAATCCAATGCGAAAAGTTTAGTGAATGGGGATCCAATGATCACCAATTTTGTTTTAGACCAACCAAAACGTAAGAAGAAATTTTTTGGTTTGTTTTAGTTTATTGGATTTGTAGTTTGTTATAAATACGTATCAAAAAAAGAAAAGAACAAGTTGGGAGCGTAACGCGTAAATGAATTTTTCTAAACACCAAAAATATTCGATACTAGCGATTGCTGATTTTGTATCGATATTAGTCGCTGGTTTTGCCGCATATCTATTACTTGAAATTTATGTAGGTTTAACCGTATCAATGACGTTAAGTTTATCAATTATCTACTTCATTACTTATATACTAGCTAGTTTAGGGACAAAAAACTACAACTTGATTATTCGCTATATGAGTTTTAAAGGGGCATCAGATTTACTGATTACCCATTTTATTGCATCAATTTTAACCCTAGCGTCAGCAGCAATTGTTTATAGAAGCTTTTCTATTCGATTTGTTTTCTTATTAGCAGTATTTGCCATTGGTTTAACTTTTGTATCGCGTGCTTCATGGCGCTTAACAATGGACCGTAGAGAAAACATACCAAATGGTGAAAGGGTCTTTGAACCAACTTTACTTGTAGGTGCAGGTCGAGGCGGAAATACCTTCCTTAAACAGTTTAAAAATGATGGTGCATATCGATTCGTCGGTTTTGTAGATGATGATAAAGAGTTACTACACAAGAAAATGGATAACTTGAGCATCTTAGGGTGCATTAAAGATATTCCAAGTATTATCGAACAATACCATTTACAAAATATCATTATTACGGCACCAACCCTACCAAGTGAAAAGATTGAACAAATCTTAGACTGGGGTATTGAATATGACGTGGATGTGCGTCAAATGCCTTCAGTTGAAAAAACATTATTAGGTTACCAAATGGATACAACTTCTGGCCCACAAGAAATTTCAATTTCTGATCTTTTGGGCCGTGACGAAGTAGAATTAGACGATTCAGATGCCTTCCGTCAAATCTCTGGTAAAGACATCTTAGTTACAGGTGCCGGTGGTTCAATTGGTTCTGAAATATGTCGTCAGGTAGCTAAATTCGCACCAAAAACGATTTATCTTTTAGGTCACGGAGAAAACTCAATCTACTTGATCAACCAAGAGTTCGCTCAAAAAGACTTACCAAATACCCAGATTATTCCAATCATTGCTGACGTTCAAGATAAAGAACATATTGAACAGATCATGCAAACCTACAAACCAGATATCGTTTACCATGCAGCAGCCCATAAACATGTGCCGTTAATGGAAGCTAACCCAACTGAAGCAGTGAAAAATAATGTCTTTGGAACATTGAATGTGGCAACCGCAGCGAAGAATGCCAATGTTGATGTCTTCGTTATGGTATCCACTGATAAAGCCAACAACCCACCTAACGTAATGGGGGCTTCAAAACGAATCGCTGAAATGCTAGTAACTGGTATGGGTAAAGTTTCAAACCATACGAAATTTGCAGCAGTACGATTCGGTAATGTATTGGGTTCACGTGGTTCAGTTATCCCTGTATTCAAGAAACAAATTGAAAAGGGTGGCCCGGTAACTGTTACAGACTTTAGAATGCGTCGTTACTTCATGACCATTCCTGAAGCAAGTCGTTTGGTTATCCAAGCTGGCGCTAAAGCAGAAGGTGGGGAATTGTTTATTTTAGATATGGGTAAAGAAGTCCTAATCCTAGATCTTGCTAAGAAAATGATTAAACTATCAGGCTTTACTGAAAAAGAAATTCCAATTGTTGAAAGTGGTATTCGGCCGGGTGAAAAACTTTATGAAGAACTGCTACTGACTGATGAAACAACTGGTCAAAAAGTTGATGATAAGATTTTTGTTGGAAAAATTACCAGTCAGCCAATTGAAGAAATTTATGAATTCGTTGAATCATTAGACTTAACAGCGGTTAACGATGTTACCTTAAACAAAAAGTTAGTTGATTTTGTTCACCGTGATGCGAAAACATCTGAAAACGGATAATGAGAATCAAGTGAAAAATACCAGGAACCACAATATCTTATTGAAAACTTAAAAACCGGTATGGTAGACTGAAATAGTTATGATATTATATTCAAATAGGAAGTAAATAATATGCATTATATTTGCTCGAGGAGGACGAGATGAACGACACCCAAGAAATCTCTTTAATTGAGATACTGAATATTCTTACTGCGAATATTTGGAAGATCATTTCAACAACTATTATTGGGATTGTATTAGCAGCTTTAGTGACATTTTTCTTAATGACACCAAAATATACATCTACGACAGATATTGTTGTGAATAACGCTGCTACCGCTACTACAGAAAATACAATCACACAAGCAGGATTACAAGCAAACTTGACGCTTTTAAACACTTACCAATCATTGGTAAGCCGTCCATTAGTGCTTGATCCTGCCATTGCAGAGGTACCTGAAGCAGAAGGCATGACGGCTGCTGAATTAGCAGGAAATGTTACAGTTTCT
>NZ_JBOEQF010000263.1:0-2902 GCF_050689315.1 Aerococcus sp. L_32 | reverse complement strand
AATGAAAGGATCATGCCTACTATGATCATATTACAAGGTTCAAATCTAGCTAGACGCTATGGCGTAGAAGTTATTTTTGAAAACGTACAAATGACAATCCAACACAACAGTCGCATCGCGCTAGTTGGCCGTAATGGTGCCGGTAAGTCAACATTATTAAAAATGTTGGCCAACATTCAAGCACCTGATAACGGTCAAGTTTCCTTAACTAAAGGAACAACCATCGCCTATATGGACCAGCACACAGCCGTCTCTGGTGATCGAACAATTTATGAAGAAATGGTTTCCGTATTTGAACCTGTAATCAAATTAATAAAGGAATCAGAAACCGCTGCGCTTGCCTTAGCAGATGAAGAACTAATGCAAGATACAGAGGCATATGAAGTTGCGCTCAATCGCTATGACAAACTTCAAGAAGACTTGATTCGTTTTAACGCCTATGGCTATGAATCTGAAATCCGCATGGTATTACACGGTTTCCAATTTTTTGACGAAGACTATAGCCGTAAGATTTCAACACTTTCTGGAGGTCAACGAACGCGTCTTGCTTTAGCGAAAATCCTACTCGAGAAAAAAGATTTACTCATTCTAGATGAGCCAACCAACCACCTAGATATCGAGACTTTGACTTGGCTTGAAAACTATCTACCAAAGTATCCTGGTGCCTTATTAATCGTATCCCATGACCGGTATTTTTTAGATGCCGTTACCAATGAGACTTATGAAATGGCGCACCAAGGTATCCATTATTATAAAGGGAATTATTCATTCTACCTGAAAGAACGGGCACAGCGTCTCACCATGCAAATGAAAGCTTACGAAAAGCAGCAAGAAGAGATCGCCAAATTAGAAGACTATGTAGCACGTAATATTGTGCGCGCCTCAACGACAAAAATGGCACAGTCACGTCGTAAGCAATTAGAGAAAATGACCAAAATTGAAAAGCCATTAAACGATGAAAAATCCGCACGCATTCAGTTCTCCGTTGCTGAAAGTTCTGGGAATGATGTTTTACAAACCAATAACTTAGCCGTCGGGTATAGTCCAGATAAAGTTTTGGCTGAACCTATCTCATTCCAGCTACGCAAGCAGGAAGCAATTGCAATTGTTGGACCAAATGGTGTAGGTAAATCAACCTTACTCAAAACAATTATTAAACAAATTCCAGCTATACGCGGCACTATCGAATATGGCGCTCACTTACAAATTGGTTACTATGACCAAGAATTAGGCAATTTAAATTCAAAAAAAGATGTACTTCACGAGTTATGGGACGAACATCCATCCATGATGGAACGAGATGTTCGCACTATTCTTGGCTCCTTCTTATTTACTGGAAATGATGTGACCAAGTCTGTAGCAACACTTTCTGGTGGGGAAAAAGCCCGACTTGAATTGGCGAAACTCGCTTTGGAACATGATAATTTCCTGATTCTCGATGAACCAACCAACCATTTGGATATTGATTCTAAAGAAGTATTAGAGAATGCCTTGATCGAATATGATGGTACCCTATTATTTGTCAGCCATGATAGGTACTTCATCAACCGGATTGCTACCTCTGTTTTAGAAATTAATCCTGATGGTTCCACGCTTTATCTTGGTGACTATGATTATTATGTGGCTAAAAAAGCGTCAGAAGAAGAACGTCTTGCTTTACTAGCAGCTGAAAACAACGACGAAAAGGTAGAAAAAACAACTACTCAACCCACTTCCGAGACGAAGCAGGCTTTTCAACTATCTAAAGAGAAACAAAGAGAACAACGAAAATTACAGCGTGAAATTACCCAACATGAAGAGGCAATGGCTGATTTAGAAGGCAAAATTGAAGAAATCCAATTGGATATGACAAAACCTGAATTTCTTGATGATTTTGAGAAATTAAACGAATTAAATCAATCCCTTCAAGAAGCAGAAAAAGCCTTAGACCAAGTGATAACCGCTTGGGAAGAAGCTGCAACGAAATTAGAAAACTTATAAAAGCAAAAACAAGGTAAGCCCTTTAATGAAAATATGGCTTACCTTGTTTTTTATCAACTATACCAAATAGATGTTATTTTAAAAATACCGCATCATCTACTTGGTATTTATCTCCTTCTACCCCTTTTCGAACGTCATCAATTCTCGTTTTGGTTGCTTGACGAAAGAAGGCCAAGTCGTTCAATACCGTGACGAATTGGAATCCTTGTTCAATTCGGTTGATTGCATCTTGTGCATTAGCTGTAAAGATGCCTGGAATTTTACCTGCTTCTTTACATGCTTTAAGGACTTTTTGAATATTGGCTTCAAGTTCTGGACTTGTTGACGGGTCTTCAACACCCATGGCATGTGCTAGGTCAAGACGACCGATGTACACACAGTCAATTCCTTCAACACTCACGATTTCTTCAACGTTTTCAACCGCTTCTGGGGTCTCACATTGCACAATGACCATGGATTTTTCGTCTACTTCACCCTTGTTATAGTTTTCATAGGCACCCCAAAGTGGCCCACGCCCAATCCCTTTACCGCGGATACCAATAGGCGGCATTTTAGTATTTTGAATCACGAATTCCGCTTGTGCTTTGGTATTGACCATTGGAATCATCAATCCATGCAAACCGATATCCAACATTCGACCCATCATCGGACCGTCTTCAGGATTGTAAACACGGGCATATGGGGCAGTACCGTATAATTCGGCTGCACGCACCATGTCTAAGGCTGTTTCTAAGCTTGTTTGAGCATGTTCGAAGTCAATCATAGCAAAGTCGAAGCCATTGACCCCTAAAATTTCCGTATTTAACGAAGAGCTTGATGCCACAAAAGCACCGATAGCATAGCCTTTTTCAGCAATTTTTTCTTTTACAAGGTTGCGCATTTCCATTTATATCATCCTTTTCCCGTCTTTAGTCCTATTCAA
>NZ_JBOEQF010000262.1:0-2912 GCF_050689315.1 Aerococcus sp. L_32 | reverse complement strand
AGTCTCTGGCCCGTTCTGCTTTTGAATGGCCCCCTTTGACAATCACGTTTTTAGCCCCATATCCTTGTATCTTCAATCCAGCCGCTAACATATCCGTTTCTGATTCAATGGTCATATCAGCGATGATTTCTGCTTCAGGAATATTTGGTGTGACTAAGGTCGCAAGAGGGAGTAATTTGTTTTGAATGGCGTCGACGGCGTCTTGGTCCAACAATTGATGGCCACCCTTAGCCACCATGACTGGGTCAACGATTAAAGGCCCAAAGTCTACCTCTTTCAGATTTTTAACCACATTCTCTACATAAGCCCCGTTAAATAACATGCCTGTTTTGACAGCGCCAATTCTGAAGTCCGCTTTCAATGAGGCAAATTGGGCATCGATAAAGTCCAAGGGTACCGGTAAGGCCGATTGGACGCCTAGGGTGTTTTGGGCAGTCAAGGCGACCACAATCGACATACCAAAGGCTTTGCGAGCTTGGAAAGTTTTCAAGTCAGCTTGAATCCCTGCACCCCCGCCTGAGTCTGATCCTGCGATTGTCACTACTTGTGGTGTTGAATTTACCATTTAGTCCACCTCCAAAATATCTGCTACTTTAGCTTTTAAATCTCTTACGCGTTGTGTCACCGAATCTGCCAACATAATTTCAGAAACTACTGAAATCCCCGCAATCCCACTTCCGGCTAATGATTTAATATTGTCCAATTGAATGCCGCCAATTGCGACAACTGGGATGGCTACTTGGCTGCTGATCGTCTGTAAAGTTTCTACTGTCACTAGGCTGGAATCCTTGGTGGTTGTTGGGAAGATGGCCCCGACACCCAAATAGTCCGCCCCTTGTTGGTAGGCTTCTTCTGCCCGCGCTAGGGTTTTGGTTGAGACCCCTAAAATCTTGTCTGGCCCGATGAGTTTCCGAACCACGTCAACCGGCAATTCGTCGTCGCCAATATGGACACCCGCTGCGTCCACCGCTAGCGCTAAGTCCACCCGGTCGTTGATGATCAAGGGTACATCATATCGGTCGGTGATGGCTTTCAATTTTTGGGCTAAGGCGTAAGCAACGCGGCTGGTTGCCGTTTTGTCCCGGAATTGAACCAAAGTAACCCCCGCCTTGACTGCGTCTTCAACCACTTGTAAAAAGGCGTCTTCTTGGTAATCAAAACCTGCTGTGACTAGATATAAACTGTAATCCATTATAGTTGACCTCCCTTGATACCTGTTACCCATTCATCGTCTTCTAACAATAGGGATAGGTTATTCAATGTTGCTTGTCTAAAATCGGCTAGGCCTCTTGCTGTTGCGTCTGCTTTTTCACCACATAAATTGAAGTAAGATACCGCTAAAATTACAGCGGCTAGGACTGGCTGACCAGCCCCTAATAAGGCTGTAATCAAGGCACCGACAATGTCTCCAGTCCCAGTAAAGCGACCAAGATTGTCTACGCCATTCTTCAGGTAGTAAATGCCTGACGCATCAGCGACCACGTCTACTAGACCTGTCGCTAATAAGGTTGTACCGGCATGGTCTGACACCCATTCTTGCATAGCTTGGCCCAGTTCCACTAAGGCCGCCTCGCTTTGGTCATCGGCCCCTGCGTCAACACCTCGTCCAGTTGAGCCTAAACCACAGAAAGTCCGCATTTCAGACAAGTTGCCTTTGATGACATCTGGTGTGAATGCGCTGATTTCTTGGGCTAAGTCGTTACGCAAGGGACTGGCTGAAACCCCCACTAAATCCAGAACGAAAGGCGTGTCTGTTTCGTCAGCTGTTCTAGCAGCCAATAAAATGTTGCGGGTTTTTTCAGGCGATAAACTCCCAATATTGATCAAGGCCCCATCGTTTTGATTGAAGAAATCTCCCATCTCAGCTGCCTGGTCTGCCATGACTGGGGCCGCCCCCACATATAATAAGGCGTTGGCCACCGATTCCACCGTCACGGTATTGGTTAAGCACTGGATTAGCGGGCTTTTGGCTAATGGGAAGGGGTTGTCGTAAGTTGGTAAAGCTTTTAATGTATATAAATCGATTGTCATCTTTTAAATCCTTTCAATATCGCATCTTTTAAATCATTATGGTGAAGTATCATCGGTGTTCAATTATCTAGATATCTTTTGGAAAACAAAAAAGCCCCCTTTCCTGTCAGTATTCGACAAAAGGGGGGAATAGTCGTCCAAATGAATGATAGCAAGGCAAAAAGCCAAATGAATCATATTTTCGACAGTATTTACTACATTTTCCTTCGCCAGTATTAACTGTATCAGGTTCCATGGGTATAATCTCAGCTGTCACAGCACCCCAAATGTCTCTATGAATTAACTCTATTCAAACAATCTTTTAAAGGAATGTCAACCCTCTCAATTCGAGGCATTATTGAACGATAGTTTAAAAAATTAAGCCTTAGGCCTTATGCTTCACCTATCATCACCTTAGATGGCATATTGTCTGTCTAAAGAATATTATTGTTTACGCACTATTGTAAGCATGTGATTGGTATGGATATAATAAGTGAATTCGACACAACTTTATAGGAGGTCTAAAAGTATGAAAAATTTTAAAAATTACACTCAAGTCGACACGGAAGTTCTTAGAGAAATATGGAACGATATTTTGGTGGACGGTGTCGCCTTCCCAGGTTTAGACCTCTATTCAAGTGCCGCATTTGAGAAGAAACTGGCTGCTTATGATCAAGTTGACGTCTTGTTGGCGGATGATCAGATTGCTGGCTACTACCTGATTAAAGCAAATAACGAAGGTTGAGCAAGTCACATAGCCAACGGGACTTACGCAGTGAATAAAGCCTTCCGGGGTCAAGGTTTGATCAATGACTTGGTAGCAAAATCCATTGAAACGGCTAAAATGCACGGTTTTAGAGGGATTCAGTTTAACGCGGTTGTGGCCGAGAACAAGGCTGCTG
>NZ_JBOEQF010000261.1:0-2934 GCF_050689315.1 Aerococcus sp. L_32 | reverse complement strand
CATAGCTTTGCAAATTGAGGACGACTTTGCGCGGTACCACCTCATTTGCAATGCTATGTTCACATTACCTCTCTAATCGCTGGATAACGCTAGCGCGTAGCCTTTCGACTAAATGTTTAGAAAGAGAGCATTTTATGGTTGGATGCTTGCACCTAATCATCCTCGCTAAAGTTCATAAAATATGGTTCTTTCCACTTGTAGACTTTTTGGTCTTTTCACATTCCAAATTATACTGACAGAATGCCTAATTTGTCAAGTTTTCAAGCCAGTATCCAACTAAAAATCTTCCGGCTTAATCCCTTCCATCCCAATCATAGGGTCAATTGTATGACTCAGGACTAACTCAGCTGTCAGACGAAAATCTTCAACTTCTGGGTCACTGTTAGCTACCACTTCCAGTTCTATATGCTCTTCAGTGGCGTCTCCATTTTCTGGACTGGAATTTTCCGTTAAATCATCCTCTGATGACATTTCTGCCCGACTTTCAGCTTGCTCTTTTGCTGGTGTCCCATCTTTTTTTTCTATTTCTGCTTCAACCGCAGTTGCCATCCGCTCATCAACATCTACAGCTTCCATCAAAAAGTCCTTTAGTTGGGTTTGCCGACTAGCATCTACATTTTGAATAGCCGTTTGAAAGGCCTCGGGTTCACCGCACATAATTAAGGACTGCTTGGCCCGGGTAATCCCAGTATATAACAAATTTCGCTTCAGCATCCGGTGGTGTTGTGGCACTAACGGTACAATCACAATCGGAAATTCTGACCCCTGCGACTTATGAATGGACGTACAGTAAGCCAGCGTAATTTCATTAAAGTCATTACGTTCATACGTCACTTCAACCTCGTCGAATTCAACCACAATCTGGTCCACCTTGTTGGTCGTCTCCTTGGCAAAAAAGATAGCCAGTATTTCCCCTAAATCTCCATTGAAGACGTTTTTCTCGGCTTGGTTTTTCAGCTGCAAGACCTTGTCCCCAACTCGGAAGGTCTGCTCAAAATAGACGAGCTCCCGGCGTTTGCCGTCGTCATTAGGGTTTAAAACAGCCTGTAAACGCTCATTGATATGATTGATCCCGGCCTGTCCTTTATAGAGCGGCGCCAAGACTTGAACGTCTCGTTTTTGATAGCCTTTGTCAACAGCGCGCTTAGCCACAATAGCTACTAAGTCTGCAATTTGATTCGCTTGCACCTTGAAGAATGATCGGTCACGTTGGTTCATCATCAAGTCTTTAGGGACGACACCTTGTTTAATCTGGTGAGCCAATTGGACAATGGTCGACTGGTTTTTTTGACGATAGATTTCATCTAATTCACGCGTTTTAACCGTCTGTGAAGATAATAAGTCAGCTAATACTTGTCCAGGTCCTACAGAAGCTAACTGGTCTTTATCTCCCACAAAAATGACTTGCATAAATGAAGGGACACTTGAAAGTAATTTGTAGGCAAGCCATGTGTCTACCATGGACATTTCGTCAATAATCAACAAGTCAGTTTCTAGTTGCATGCCTGATTCTTCGCCGTCTTCGCTGTCATCCTCTTCACCTGTTAAACCGAGTAAACGGTGAATAGTTGAAGCTGGCAGGCGGATCATCTCAGTCATTCGTTTGGCTGCTCGACCTGTTGGAGCGGCTAAAGAAATTGGAAAAGCACCTGGGTCGTATTCTTCTACATTTAAGGAAATATCATTCAAACGAGCATACAATTGGACGATGCCGTTTAATACCGTTGTCTTACCTGTCCCTGGTCCCCCAGTTAAGATAAACATTTTGGAAGTTAAGGCCTCTTTAATGGCTTTCTTTTGAGCCTGTCCATACGAAATACCTAAGTCTTGTTCTAGTTTTTGGATTTCTTCGTCTAAATCAACACCCGGATATTGGGGTTGATACTGAGGTTGCTGCATTTGCCCCATCATCTTGGCAATACCCACTTCAGCAAAGTATAAAGTTGGCAAGGCAACCCGCCCATCTTCAGATAAAATCAACTTCCCTATTTCGTTCATATCTGAAATGGTATCTTGAATGCGTTTAACTTCAATAAATTGTGACTGACCATGCATCAAGACTTCTTGGGTTTTCTCAATCAGTGGCGCTTCCATGACATAGGTATTCCCCGATTCAAAGGTTGCCAAGTTTAGAACAAACATGACCCCCCCTGCAATCCGAACTGGTGAATCCAAGGGGAAACCAATATTTAAAGCAATTTGGTCTGCTTTTTGGAAACCAAAACCACGGATATCGTCGATCAAAATATAAGGATTTTCTTCAATCATTTCGACCGCTTCGTTATGGTAGAGGCCATAAATTTGCCCAGCCAACCGCGATGAAAAGCCCATCTCAGCTAGCTTAACGAAAACTTGTTCATTCCCTCTTTGTTCAACCATCCGCTCATGTAACATCGTTCTTGTCTTTTTAGACAAACCTTTAACCACTTTTAAGGCTTCTACATCATTTAAAATAGTATCAATAGTTTGGTCGCCAAAAGCATCAACAATACGACTGGCAATCGTATCCCCAATTCCTGGAAACTGTTCGGATGATAGAAAGCGAACTAAACCTTCTTTAGAAGTGATTTTTTGCGCTTCATATGAAGTCACTTGGAATTGGACACCATATTTAGCGTGGTCCACCAATTTCCCGTTAAAGTGATAGGTCGTCCCGTCCTGAATAGTTGGGAAGTTTCCCGTCATCACGATTTCTTTTTCTGAATACATGGTATTGGTTTCATCTATTTCAACGGACATTACCCGATAAAAGTTGCTTTCATTAAAAAAGAAGGTCGCCTTTACCTCACCTATGACATAATCTTCACTTGTTGGTTGATTCTGATTTTGTCGCATGTTGGCTGCTCCTTCCTCGTCTTAGTAATCTTACATATTATAGCATATTCAAGTAGTTCAGAATGGATAGATTTATAGGTATCTATGTCATTTTGCCTG
>NZ_JBOEQF010000260.1:0-2936 GCF_050689315.1 Aerococcus sp. L_32 | reverse complement strand
TAGGCAAAATGACTTAGATACCTATAAATCTATCCATTCTGAACTACTTGAATATGCTATAATATGTAAGATTACTAAGACTAGGAAGGAGCAGCCAACATGCGACAAAATCAGAATCAACCAACAAGTGAAGATTATGTCATAGGTGAGGTAAAGGCGACCTTCTTTTTTAATGAAAGCAACTTTTATCGGGTAATGTCAGTTGAAATAGACGAAACCAATACCATGTATTCAGAAAAAGAAATCGTGATGACGGGAAATTTCCCAACTATCCAGGACGGGACGACCTATCATTTTAAAGGTAAATTGGTGGACCACGCTAAATATGGTGTCCAATTCCAAGTAACTTCTTATGAAGCGCAGAAAATCACTTCTAAAGAAGGGTTAATTCGCTTTCTATCATCCGAACAATTTCCAGGAATTGGGGATACGATAGCCAGTCGTATTGTTGATGCTTTTGGCGACCAAACCATTGATACTATTTTAAATGATGCAGAAGCCTTAAAAGTGGTTAAAGGTTTGTCTAAAAAGACTAGAACTATGCTACATGAGCGGATGGTTGAACAAAGAGGGAATGAACAAGTTTTCGTTAAGCTAGCTGAGATGGGCTTTTCATCGCGGTTGGCTGGGCAAATTTATGGCCTCTACCATAACGAAGCGGTCGAAATTATTGAAGAAAATCCTTATATTTTGATTGACGATATCCGCGGTTTTGGTTTTCAAAAAGCAGACCAAATCGCTTTAAATATTGGTTTCCCCTTGGATTCACCAGTCCGGGTTGCTGGGGGTGTCATGTTTGTCCTAAACTTAGCCACTTTTGAATCAGGGAACACTTTTGTGATGGAGGAGCCACTGATTGAGAAAACCCAAGAAGTCTTGATGCACGGGCAGTCACAATTTATTGATGCTAAATTAATCGAAGATACTATTTCTGACATGAATGAGACAGGTAAGTTGATTTTATCTGAAGAAGGGCGTGTTGCCTTGCCAACTTTATACTTTGCTGAAGTGGGTATTGCCAAAATGATGGGGCAAATGCAGCAACCTCAGTATCAACCCCAATATCCGGGTGTTGATTTAGACGAAGAAATCCAAAAATTAGAACAAGACTTAGGTATTTCCTACGGACAGGCTCAAAAGAAAGCCATTAAAGAGGCGTTAACTTCCAAAATGTTTATCTTAACTGGGGGACCAGGGACAGGTAAGACAACGGTATTAAACGGCATCGTCCAATTGTATGCTCGTTTAAATAATATTTCCTTAAATGTAGAAGAATATGACCCAGGTTCCTTTCCAATTTCTTTAGCCGCCCCAACAGGACGAGCCGCTAAACGAATGACTGAAATGATCCATCTGCCAGCATCAACTATTCACCGTTTACTTGGTTTAACAGGTGAAGAGGATGACAGCGAAGACGGCGAAGAGTCAGGCGTGCAGCTAGAAACTGACTTATTGATTATTGACGAAATGTCCATGGTGGATACATGGCTTGCCTATAAATTACTTTCAAGTGTCCCTTCATTTATGCAGGTCATTTTTGTGGGGGATAAAGACCAGTTAGCTTCAGTGGGTCCTGGTCAAGTATTAGCTGATTTGTTGTCATCACAAACGGTTAAAACACGCGAATTAGATGAAATCTACCGTCAGAAAAACCAGTCGACCATTGTCCAATTAGCTCACCAGATTAAACAGGGGATTGTCCCAAAAGACTTGATGATGAACCAACGTGACCGATCATTCTTTAAGGTGCAGGCGAATCAAATTGCAGACTTAGTAGCTATTGTGGCTAAGCGGGCTGTTGACAAGGGCTACCAAAAACGAGACGTTCAAGTCTTGGCGCCTCTCTATAAAGGACAGGCCGGGATCAATCATATCAATGAGCGTTTGCAGGCTGTTTTAAACCCCAACGACGACGGTAAAAGACGGGAGTTAGTCTATTTTGAGCAGACCTTCCGAGTTGGGGACAAGGTCTTGCAGCTGAAAAACCAAGCCGAGAAAAACGTTTTCAATGGGGACTTAGGAGAGATTGTAGCAATCTTTTTTGCTAAGGAAACAACTAATAAAGTAGATCAAATTGTGGTGCAATTTGATGAGGTTGAGGTGACCTATGAACGGAATGACTTCAATGAAATTACCTTAGCCTACTGTACGTCAATTCATAAGTCGCAGGGGTCGGAATTTCCAATTGTGATTGTACCGTTAGTGCCGCAACACCACCGGATGCTGAAGCGAAATTTATTATATACGGGGATTACGCGGGCCAAGCAGTCCTTGATTATGTGCGGTGAACCCCAGGCCTTTCAAACGGCTATTCAAAATGTGGATGCTAGCCGGCAAACCCAGCTGAAAGACTTTTTAATGGAAGCTGTGGATATTGATGAACGGATGGCAACGGCGGTTGCAGCGGAAATAGAAGAAAAAGATGCGACAACAGCAAAAAATCAAGCTGAAAGTCGGGCAGAAACGACATCAGATGGTGATTTAGCGGAAAATTCCAGTCCAGGAACTGGAGACGCCACCGAAGAGCATGTATATCAGGGAGTGGCAGCTAACAGTGATTCAGCAGTTGAAGATTTTTGTCTGACAGCTGATTTAGTCCTGAGTCATTCAATTGACCCTATGATTGGAATGGAAGGGATTAAGCCGGAAGATTTTTAATTGATTTACCGGCTTGAAAACTTGACAAATTAGGCATTATGTCAGTATAATCTGGAATGTGAAAAGACTGTAAAGTCTACAAGTGGAAAGAATCATATTTTATGAACCTTAGCGAGGATGATTAGGTGCAAGCATCCAACCATAAAATGCTCTCTTTCTAAACATTTAGTCGAAAGGCTACGCGCTAGCGTTATCCAGCAATTAGAGAGGTAATGTGAACATAGCATTGCAAATGAGGTGGTACCGCGCAAAGTCGTCCTCAATTTGCAAAGCTATGT
>NZ_JBOEQF010000259.1:0-2959 GCF_050689315.1 Aerococcus sp. L_32 | reverse complement strand
ACGAAACATGACGGGCGCTGAAGAAGTTTATAATCATGGTGCACCACTCTCTTATACGAATGTCTTAGATATTTCTATTGAAGGTGTCGGAGAAATGAGTCGCAACCGTGATGATGCGATTATTGAAGAAGTTGCCGGAGGTTATATTGTATATTATCTTTTTAAAGGCAAACCATCTGGAATTTTAACATATAATGTGAAAGTTGATATGGATAAGGCCCGTGAAATTCTTGTTAACCCACCGAAAAAATTAGATGAGCTAACGAGGATGTTGAAGCCTATTTAATTGATTTGTTGATTACTAGATAGCTTCAGAATTGAAAAAGATGATAAAAAGGAATATTTTATGGAAAAATTTTCAGATAAAGTATTATCATATTTAAATAAAAACAAAGATAAAGAGTTCTATATTTATTGTTTAGTTGATATTAGGAATGATAAGGATGAGATATTCTACATCGGTAAAGGGAAAGGCCAACGAGTCTTTAATCATGAGAAAGCTGCCTTTGATAAAAAGTCGGAATTGATATTAAAAAGTAAAGAAAAAACTGAAGATTTGAAAATTAATAGAATCAGAACTATTAAGGCAGAGGGATTTCCAATAAAAAAAGTAATTTTAAATTACTGGTTATCAGAACGAGAAGCGTTCGCGAGCGAAAACACTTTAATAAATTTATTTAACATTTTTTCGCCTCGAAACCTAACAAATAAAGTAAATGGGCATGGAGTCCGGGGAACTGAAGTGGGTGATTTGGAAAGACAGTTTGGAAGTATCCCAATGTCCAAAATTGAATTACAAACTGACGAACTTATACTTGCTGTCAAGATAACAGACTCCCTCCAGTTAGATAAGGATGAAACGTATGATTACCCTTTCTACTATAGAGATGATCATAATCTTAAATCTAGAACGTTAGGGACTTGGAAAGTTGCGAAAAATAAAGCTGAAAAAGTTAAATATATTTTAGGAATCAATACGGGGATAAATAATACAGTGGTTTCTGCTTATGAAGTGACAGGATTTGAACCAGGTATTGATGAAAAAGGTCGACAACGTTTTTGTTTTCACTCAAATTCAAAGAGTGAAAATATAATGAAAGCATTAGGGGTATATCAAAGAGCAATATATGATTTAGAATTTGGGAGTGGTCAGTCAATAGTTTATATTAATAATCATTCAAACCACATTTCCAATACACTATAATCAATTATTACATGCCCAACATGACATGTGGAGTGTGTAGTATTGATGTCAAGGGTCGATAAGTAAGAGTGTAAGCGGTATTAGAGGCGATTAATGAGTTCATAGGAGATAAAGGTAACTACTTGAAAGTTTTGGAGAAAAATATTACCCAAGTTCTTAATAACAAATACGATGAAACAGCGGAAGATGTTGATAATCAGTTACACGATTTACAAAAGCAGTTATATCAATTTGCGAATCAGAAAGAAGATTATGAACGCATAGCAGAGCGAATATTTAAACTTCGAGAACGGAAGCAGCAACTTTTAATAGAAAATGCGACGAATGAGGAGAAACGCAGGCGACTATCGGATATTAAAGCTTTACTAAAAACACAGCATATCAAACTTGAAGATTACGATGAAAGTTTAGTTAATCGATTAGTGACGGGTGTCGTTATTAAAGATAGTGTTATTGAAGTGGAGTTGAAAACCGGGGATTGTATTACCAAAGAAAAATATGATAGACAGAAATAAAGAGAATGAGTATGAAATTATTGTGAAAAAATTAATGAGATGGGGGACTCTAATAATAGAAAGTGGTAATGGAATTTTATTTCATTTATATTTGGAAGTTAACTATAAGAATAAATGGAGCAAAATAGCGTTTCGTTTCCTCATATAAGAACAAAACGCTATAAATTAATTTTTTCAATTGGAATCCAAAGTTGCATCGGAAAGTTCGTATCATCTGTGAATTTATTCGGGTAATATTCTAAATCAAACTTTCCTATATAGGTGTAACCACTCTCAGGTAAAAACTTGTTCAATATATAATTCCAAGCATGATATAGTGACTCTGGAAATCGGCCAAAACATGGTATGATGGCAAAAGTTGTGGATGGGATTAAGGTCACTTGTAGAGGTAGGTGATTAACTAACTCTGGATTTTTGATTTCCCATCCGGCCATATAAGTTAATGTACCATTGTTATTAATCCCGTAGGATACTCCGAAGCTATTACCAGTGCTAACTTTAATTAATTTATTTACCAAATTAGATTCAGTTAACTGTCTCCATAGCTTTGAAATTTCAGGACTATTAGCCGATGTATTAATTGAAAGACCAGCGACATAAAAATCGGGTAATGTGATGATTTCTAAAGGTAACTCTTTCCCACCTTGGATTGTTATTGACAACTCCAATTTATCAATAAACCTAAAGGATGCACCTTTACGTACTGCTGAAGGCGTATTTTCGTGAAATTTCTTAAATGCAGTCGTGAAAGCTTCGTGAGTTTCATAGCCATACTTCAGAGCGATTTCAAGTACGCTAAACTTAGAATGTTGTAGGTCAAAGGCAGCTTTAGATAATCTTCGTTTTCTGATGTATTCTGAAGTCGTCATATTAAAGATTACTGGGAAAATACGCTGCAAAGTACTATTTGTTAAAGATAAACCTTTACAGAGCTGATTGTAATCGATTTCGTAATCTAGATTTTCTTCAATTCGGTTGATGACTTGTACCAAATCATTCATAAAAACACTCCCTTCTTAATAATTTTATCACTGTCAAAATTTCTTGTAAAACCCTAAAATCTCGTACAAAGAATGATAAGAAAAAATTTATGCATACTACTAAACTATGATATATCAAAACAAGGAGGTAAGAGTATGGATTTATTTTACGGAGATATACCCTTATGTTACACGAAATCACTTGCAATGGCTTTGAGTTCTTATGGGTACAATATCTATCCAGAATACTTAGAAGGTAT
>NZ_JBOEQF010000258.1:0-3013 GCF_050689315.1 Aerococcus sp. L_32 | reverse complement strand
ATTTTGTTCTTTGAAAACTGAATACTGTAAGTAATAAACCTCTTATTTAATTATTTTCTACCAGGAGATAATTAATATAAGAAATTCCAATTTTACCAAGAGTAAAAAACCAATAAAAGTAAGCAAATTACTTTTCGCGAATCATACAACTTAACCAATGGTTAAGTGAATAAGGGCGCACGGTGGATGCCTTGGCACTAGGAGCCGATGAAGGACGGGACTAACACCGATATGCTTCGGGGAGCTGTAAGTAAGCTTTGATCCGGAGATTTCCGAATGGGGAAACCCAATTGCTTTGATAGGCAATTACTCAACTACAAATACATAGTAGTTTGAGAGGAAGACGCAGGGAACTGAAACATCTCATTACCTGTAGGAAGAGAAAGAAAATTCGATTTCCTGAGTAGCGGCGAGCGAAACGGAAAGAGCCCAAACCAAAGAGCTTGCTCTTTGGGGTTGTAGGACAGACGATATGTAGTTAAAGATTTAGTCGAATGGCATGGGAAGGCCAATCACAGAGGGTGACAATCCCGTAGACGAAAGATCAATAACGCTAGTCTGTATCCTGAGTACGGCGGAACACGTGTAATTCCGTCGGAATCCGGGAGGACCATCTCCCAAGGCTAAATACTCCCTAGTGACCGATAGTGAACCAGTACCGTGAGGGAAAGGTGAAAAGCACCCCGGAAGGGGAGTGAAATAGTACCTGAAACCGTGCGCTTACAAGCAGTCAGAGCCCGTTAATGGGTGATGGCGTACTTTTTGTAGAACGGACCGGCGAGTTACGATTGCATGCAAGGTTAAGTTGAAGAAACGGAGCCATAGCGAAAGCGAGTCTGAATAGGGCGTCGAGTATGTAGTCGTATACCCGAAACCAAGTGACCTACCCATGTGCAGGGTGAAGGTGCGGTAAAACGCACTGGAGGCCCGAACCCACGTCTGTTGAAAAAGGCGGGGATGACGTGTGGGTAGCGGAGAAATTCCAATCGAACTTGGAGATAGCTGGTTCTCTCCGAAATAGCTTTAGGGCTAGCCTCGGATGATGAATATTGGAGGTAGAGCACTGTTTGATCTAGGGGTCCATCTAGGATTACCGAAATCTGATAAACTCCGAATGCCAAATATTTTAATCCGGGAGTCAAACTGCGAGTGATAAGATCCGTAGTTGAAAGGGAAACAGCCCAGACCACCAGCTAAGGTCCCAAAGTTTCAGTTAAGTGGAAAAGGATGTGGGGTTGCTTAGACAACTAGGATGTTGGCTTAGAAGCAGCCATCATTTAAAGAGTGCGTAATAGCTCACTAGTCGAGTGACCCTGCGCCGAAAATGTACCGGGGCTAAACTGAACACCGAAGCTGTGGATATCCGCATGGATATGGTAGGAGAGCGTTCTAAGGGCAGAGAAGCAAGATCGAGAGGACTTGTGGAGCGCTTAGAAGTGAGAATGCCGGTATGAGTAGCGAAAGACGGGTGAGAATCCCGTCCACCGTATGACTAAGGTTTCCTGGGGAAGGCTCGTCCTCCCAGGGTTAGTCGGGACCTAAGCCGAGACCGAAAGGTGTAGGCGATGGACAACAGGTTGAGATTCCTGTACTTGTTTGTATTGTTTGACCAAAGGAAGGACGCAGGAGGCTAAGCAGAGCACGTTATTGGATTCGTGTTCAAGCAGTGAGTCTGACACAGAGTGAAATGCTTCGTGTTAAAGACAAGCTGTGATGAGGAGGGAAATATAGTACCGAAGCTGCTGACGTCACACTGCCAAGAAAAGTTTCTAGTTAGATACAAACAACCCGTACCGCAAACCGACACAGGTAGTCGAGGAGAGCATCCTAAGGTGAGCGAGCGAACTCTCGTTAAGGAACTCGGCAAAATAACCCCGTAACTTCGGGAGAAGGGGTGCTGACCATTTGGTCAGCCGCAGTGAATAGGCCCAAGCGACTGTTTATCAAAAACACAGGTCTCTGCTAAATCGAAAGATGACGTATAGGGGCTGACGCCTGCCCGGTGCTGGAAGGTTAAGAGGAGTGCTTAGCATTAGCGAAGGTACGAATTGAAGCCCCAGTAAACGGCGGCCGTAACTATAACGGTCCTAAGGTAGCGAAATTCCTTGTCAGGTAAGTTCTGACCCGCACGAAAGGCGTAACGATTTGGGCACTGTCTCAACGAGAGACTCGGTGAAATTGTAGTACCAGTGAAGATGCTGGTTACCCGCGACAGGACGGAAAGACCCCATGGAGCTTTACTGCAGGTTGATATTGAGTGTCTGTGTGACATGTACAGGATAGGTAGGAGCCATTGAAGCCGGAACGCTAGTTTCGGTGGAGGCGCTGGTGGGATACTACCCTTGTGACATGGCCACTCTAACCCGCGACCGTAATCCGGTCGGGAGACAGTGTCAGTCGGGCAGTTTGACTGGGGCGGTCGCCTCCTAAAATGTAACGGAGGCGCCCAAAGGTTCCCTCAGAATGGTTGGAAATCATTCGTAGAGTGTAAAGGCAGAAGGGAGCTTGACTGCGAGACCTACAAGTCGAGCAGGGACGAAAGTCGGGCTTAGTGATCCGGTGGTTCCGCATGGAAGGGCCATCGCTCAACGGATAAAAGCTACCCTGGGGATAACAGGCTTATCTCCCCCAAGAGTTCACATCGACGGGGAGGTTTGGCACCTCGATGTCGGCTCATCGCATCCTGGGGCTGAAGTCGGTCCCAAGGGTTGGGCTGTTCGCCCATTAAAGCGGTACGCGAGCTGGGTTCAGAACGTCGTGAGACAGTTCGGTCCCTATCCGTCGCGGGCGTTGGAAATTTGAGAGGAGCTGTCCTTAGTACGAGAGGACCGGGATGGACACACCGCTGGTGTACCAGTTGTTCTGCCAAGAGCATCGCTGGGTAGCTATGTGTGGATGGGATAAACGCTGAAAGCATCTAAGCGTGAAGCCCTCCTCAAGATGAGATTTCCCATATCTTTAAGATAGTAAGACCCCTGAGAGACGATCAGGTAGATAGGCTAGAAGTGGAAGT
>NZ_JBOEQF010000257.1:0-3033 GCF_050689315.1 Aerococcus sp. L_32 | reverse complement strand
CAAGGTCCGCAACATATCAAACGTCAATTATTTACATGGTCCTGACCTAAAACGAACCATTGAGTCCTGGCTGATGACCGTACCAAATTTCGTCCAAAAACGTAGTGACCAACCCATTTTGACCCTTGATAATGTTTCCTACACTTATCCATGGCGGGACCGGGCCACCTTGCGCAATATTTCTACCCAAGTTTTCAAAGGTGACATGATTGCTATTGTCGGAAAAAATGGGTCGGGTAAGTCCACGCTGGGTCAGATGATGGACGGAAACATCCGCCCAGATTCGGGCACGATGACTTGGTTAGGTGAAGAAGTCACTGACGATAACTTATGTCAAATGAAGCAAGAAACAGTCTACATCCAACAAAATATCGACCAATCCATCCTGGATTTCACTGTGAAAGACTATCTGAATGGGATTGCCGCTAATTGTAATTACTCCGCGGAAGAAGCAGAAGAAGTCATTCGAGATTCCTTAAAACGAACGGGTCTGATTTATGCTGCTGAACTACGAATTGGCCAGTTATCCTTTGGCCAACAAAAACGAATCATGTTGTCGTCTGTCTTAATCAACAAGCCGTCACTATTAATTATTGACGAGCCTTCTGAGGGCCAAGACTACCATCATTATAATGAATTCATGCAGTACCTATATCAAATTAACCAAGAACAAGAAATTGCGATCATCATCAACACCCATAACACGGACCTAGTATTAGAATTTACTCGTCATGCTTGGGTATTATCTGAGGGCGAATTAATCGCGGATACCCAACCTATTCGAATCGCCACGGATTATCGTTTAATCCAGAGAGCCTTTTTACGGGAATCAAATTTATATATCTTTGCCCGTCAAATCGGCTTAATCGATCCTTACAATTTCATCAAAAAATTCATGGATTATCATAGAGAAGTTAACCGTTAGTTAGGTAAATCGCTAGGCAGGTGCTAGCGGATTACGAAATAAAAATAATAAGCATAAGGGAGGGTGTTTAATGGCAGAAATTGTGGATGCCAAGTCCGAACGTTTCAAGTTATCAATCCCCGTTATTGTAGGCTATTTACCAGTTGGTTTAGCTTGTGGGTTACTACTCGCTGATGCCGGCTTAACCTGGTGGCAGGTTGTGCTGATGTCCAGTCTAGTGTTTGGGGGCTCCGCGCAATTTGTGGCAGCAGCCCTGATTGCACAAAATGCTGGTGTAATGGAAGTATTTATCTCAGTACTATTATTAAGTTCCCGCCAAGCCTTGTATAGTGTGTCTTTTGGCCCATACTTAAAACAAGCGCCCAATTTTAAGGTCGCTTGGTTAGGCTACATGACAGCAGACGAATCTTACGCCATCAATGTCTTAAAACTGCAAGATAACAGTCCACAGAAACCATGGGCCATTAACGACGCCTTATTCGTCGCTACTGCAACATGGACTTCCTGGATCCTATTTACTGCATCGGGTGCCTTGTTTGGTACCTTCATTCAAATTCCTGATGTCATTTCAAACTTTGTCATGGTCGCTATGTTTATCGGCATTCTTGTCCCGAACCTAAACAACCGTATGATGCTCAACACCATGCTATTCACCGGTGTGATTGCCGTCATCTTGATGACTATTTTCCAATCATCCTACGTGATTATTATGGCCACAGCCATCGCCTTATCGGTCGTATTCTATTTCTTAAAACGTCAAGAAAATAACCGTGTAACATAGGAGGGGTATCATGACATTATTCGTAGTAACACTCGGCTTACTGTGCACCGCCATGCGCGTCGTACCTGCACTCGTTATGCGTAACAGCAAAATTTCTCCAATGGTATACAAAACAATGGCTTACCTACCCGTTATCATTTTTACCGCAATGATTTTTACCGACATATTTTTCTGGGAAAGCCACTTCAACCTCAACCTACTGGAGAACATCAAACTGATACCAGCACTCGTGTCCTTGTTCGTCGCCTACCGGTTTAAAGACATCATCAAAACCATCATCGCCGGCGTCGGCACCATCGCCATTTTATACATTATCTTATAATTTTTTGAAAAAGGGCATAGCTATTCCAAGCTAGCTCCCCAGACCGTGACTCGAGGGCCATGGTCTTTTTTACTGTCGTCATTTGGTTAAAATCAACAAACCTTTGTCTAAAATTGTAGGGCGTGGAAATAGCTCTTTTGTTTCGGCTCGGCTGATATAAGTATGTGGCAGCCCTAATAAAAAGCATGCAAAAAAGTGCCTTCTTCATGTTGAATGGGCACTTTTTGGTGATTATTTAAATTAAGGTGATAATTGTGTTGCACCTTGATAATCGGGCTCCACAAACCAGAAATGACTGCGTTTCAGATTAGCTTATAGCTGATTGCATCATCTACTGCGCTAATCTTCCAACGTTCATTTCTGAACGGTTTTTGTCGCACCTTCCTAGTCGAGTTCAAAATGTCAGGCTCGTGCCACTTCAGAAATAAGTTGTGTGATGTGCCATCACTACACTTATTTCTTCCACTGTTACGAGTCTAAACGACATTTTTTACATCCTTATAATCGGGCTCCCCAAACCAGAAATGACTGCGTTTCAGATTAGCTTATAGCTGATTGCATCATCTACTGCGCTAATCTTCCAACGTTCATTTCTGAACGGTTTGTGTCGCACCTTCCTCTTAATTCTGGCTTCTTGATGCGAAATACTCGATATTGATTCGGCGGAGTCTTGACCATTCAGCTGGTTTTCCGGTGATCATTAAGTCTGTGTTACGCAGTTCGCTCAGGTCTTGGCAGTCTAATACCATCATCAACAAGCGTAATTGTTCGTCGTAAGACTTGACCATTTCAATCGTAGCGTCTACGCCTTCTCCAAGGACCGAATGCAGGAACTGACCTGACATACCAACGGCAGATGCGCCTAGGGCAAGTGCCTTCATCATTTGCATTGGGTCTTTAATCCCCCCAGAAGCAACGATGGCCGTCTGGCTCATCAAAGGCTGTGATTCTAATAATGAAATAACGGTTGATTGACCCCAGTCAGCCATGTAGGCGAACTCTTGG
>NZ_JBOEQF010000256.1:0-3037 GCF_050689315.1 Aerococcus sp. L_32 | reverse complement strand
GCTGGCTTAGCGCGTAAAGTTGAAATCCAATTAGCCTATGCTATCGGGGTTGCAGAACCTGTATCTATTGCGATTGACACCTTTGGTACAAGTGATTTATCTGAAAATGAATTAGTCGGCCTTGTGCGCGACAACTTTGACTTAACCCCAAATGGGATTATCGATATGTTATCACTACATCAACCAATCTTCAGTAAAACTGCTGCTTACGGCCATTTTGGTCGTGATGACCAAGACTTTGCTTGGGAAAAAACAGATAAAGTAGACATTTTGAAGAAATAAGCATTCTTGAATAAATAACACAAACAAACCCCAGTAAGGCGCCTCATCGAGGCTGCTTACTGGGGTTTTCTGTGTCTATTTGTAGTTATCTTTACATGCAAAGATGCGGTTCATTTAAAAATTCATCCGTGTGAAAAATGCTTTGAAACGATCTTGATAGCGGTTGACCATTTTCCAAAAGGCAAAAGCGAGAGCCAACAAGGCGACACTGATTAGGGTTTCGCTAGCGGTCATGGGTTGGATAGTCAGAATGTCTGAAAAATGCGGCAAGACCAGCGCGACGGCAAGCATGGCAAGGGTCGCGGTTGATGCGAGAAAGAGACGCAACTTGTTAAATGGGAAGCAGGACTGCCATACCGCAAATAAAGAGACGCCGGTCAACATGACATAGTCAAAGGTCCGAGCGGTTTCAAAGTCGATCATGCCCAGTTTCACCATGACCAAGGAGGCCAAAATGGCTACAGACACCGTTAACGCTGAAGGTAGCGCAGCGGCAAGGGATTTGGGTAGGAACCGCTCTTTGACTTGCTGGTTATTAGGTTCAAATGACATGAAGAAGGCCGGATAGCCCTCGATAAAGGCGTCTATCATGGTAATTTGTAAGGGAATAAATGGAAACGGGAAATTCAAGGCAATACAAATCAGGGTCACGATTAAGGAATATAGGGTTTTGATAAAGAATACGCTTGATGACTGAGTGATGTTGTTGACCACACGGCGGCCTTCAGAAATGACCGCTGGTAAGTCACCAAAGTCTGAATTGACCAGGATTAAATCGGCCATTTGACGGGTTGCCCCGTCACCTTCAGCCATAGCGATGGATAAGTCAGCTTGTGACAAGGCTAAAATATCGTTGACCCCGTCACCTGTCATCCCAACGATATGGTCTTCGTCTTGAAATTCAGCTACCAGAAGTTTCTTTTGTTGAGGTGAGACCCGGCCAAAAACATTGTATTGGTGGGCTGCTGCTCTTACATCCGCTTCAGCTTGAATTTGACTCATATCAATCGCTTGGGCGTCGCCTGCGAGTCCTGCGTTCTTAGCAACTCTGGCAACAGTTTGCGGGTTGTCACCAGAAATAATCTTAATGTCCACACCCTCATTTTGGAAAAATTCCAGAGTAGATTTAGAATTGGGGCGAATTGGGTCGCTCAAGGTGATGTAGCCAATTGGCTTGATTGTTAAATTGGCGATTTCAGTCTTTTCGTCTAGTAGGTCAGTCGATTGTCCCACCAACAAGACCCGCAGGCCGTCATTTTGCGCGGTAATTACTTGCTCAATCGGTTCGTCGATAAGGTATTCAGCTGCACCAACGAAAATTGTACCGGTTCCTTCAAAACCGATAGCACCCCACTTACGTTCAGATGAAAAGGGCGTGACTTGTAAGGCTTCTAAAGTAGAGGCTTTGCCGTAGAAGTGGTCTTTCAAGGCCGTCATGGTTAAATTACTATCGGTTGATGCGGTTGTATAATTGGCCAATTTGGCTAGTAAATTCTTGTCGGAGGTACTGTTTAGTGGGAAAATCCCCTCCACTGACATCTGCCCTTGCGTGATTGTCCCAGTCTTATCTAAACACAGCATATCCATGTGGGCCAAGGCTTCAACAGCGTACATATTTTGCACGAGTACATTCTTTTTGCCTAGTTTTAAAACAGCAGTTGAAAGGGCTAGTGAAATCAACAATACCAGACCTTTAGGCAGCATACCGATCAGGGCAGCCACCGAGTTTATAACCGCCACATCCACTGTGTCACTTCGTAGGAAAAAGGCTTGCAAGAACAAGAGTATCCCTAGTGGCACAATGATGTAGGAGGTAAACTTGGCAATCTTCTTAATGGCATCGGTTAATTCAGAACGGGCGTATGGTTGAGACTTGGTTTCAGCTACCAACTGCTCTGCGTAATTGTCGTCCCCAACATGGATTAACTCAGCCAGCAATTGCCCACTGGTCAAATAAGAACCGGATAATAACTCATCGCCTGCTTGTTTTAAAATGGCATCCGACTCACCCGTTAAAAGGGACTCATTCACTTCGCTGGACCCGTCCACCACGTTGGCGTCTGACGGAACCTGGTCACCACTTTCAAGGATAATCAAGTCGCCAACCACCAATTCAGTAGAGGGCACAATGACTTCCTGGCCATTTCGGACCACCTTAACTGGTTTATTGGATAAAATGGTCAACTTGCTGACCAAATCGCGGGCTCTAATCTCTTGGACAATCCCAATAATAATATTCAATATAATGATGGCAATAAACGCCATATTAGAATACGCGCCAACCAGTAACAATAAGAAAGCCAACAAGAAGTTTAAAGCATTAAATAGGGTAAAAACATTCTCTTTAATAATTTCAGTCGTCGTCTTCTGGGTAGAATGACTGGTTTGGTTAACCTGGCCATCAGCCACTTTGGCTTGAACTTCTTCATCCGTTAGACCTTGGTATTGATCGTTCCACATTAATTCACATCCTCCATTTTCCATCCCTCATTTTTATTGCTATTTTATATTCATCATAAAAGTCTATTATACGCCAGATGAATATGTATAAACTTAAAGATTTATTTAGCTTTCCCTTAAGAAAACAAGATTGTCGAAAAAAACGTAGTAAAGAACAAAAAACTCCTCCATCTTTCGATGAAGGAGTTTTTCTATATATGCCGGCTAAAGGACTTGAACCCTCGACCCTCTGATTACAAATCAGATGCTCTACCAACTGAGCTAAGCCGGCAAATATGTTTTATTCAAAATGAAT
>NZ_JBOEQF010000255.1:0-3040 GCF_050689315.1 Aerococcus sp. L_32 | reverse complement strand
TTTAATCACCGGAAAATGGCTATCTCTCATCCTAACGTGGACACTACGTCCTTGTTCAGTTTTTTAACCTAACAAGAAATCTTTAAAGCGCGGTTCAATTGGTTGATATCAGTAGTCTCACACCATCACTACTTCGCTTGGCATACGCCCCAATTTACTTTCTTTATCTACGATTCATTTATATATAAAAAAGCCCCGTTCCATGTTCAAATAGAACATAGAGACGGGGCTTAGCCGTGGTACCACTCTAGTTAACTCAAATTGACAAATAATTGAATTCACTCGATTTTGTTAACGCTGCATCAGCGAAATTAGCTACTTGCTTTCACCAATTTATCTATGAAGTGCGGTTCAGTGATGTCGTCATATTAGGCTTCCACTCTATCCTAACTCGCTGTGAATCCAATCATCATTTACTCTCTTCATACTTGATCTTTAATATTTCCATTATTTTATTAGGAAATAATGATAAAGTCAAATGTTTTATCAGAGTATTTTTAAGTTAGTGATATGTTTTTTACATCACTGTCTTGCATAGAATTCATTAAACCATAGCGCCAACCGCTTTTTCGTCCAAAACTTTCGTATAGGCTTTAAAGGTATCTAGGTGGGTAAACAATGACGCTAATTGGCTGATGGCAGTCAATCTAGTCGTCAACCCTTTTTCATACCCTGGCACATTACCCGTTGTATCCACCACTAATTGCACATCGTTTTCAGTGATGTATTGGTTTAACTCATCTGTATTTGAGAAGACTGTAAAGTTATCTGATTCAAGCTTTTCGTCTGCGTCATTGATGTAGATTGCTAATGGGTAACCTGCCTTATGCAACTTGGTCAAGTCCGCTTCGATTTCTCCTAAATCTGCTTTAAACAAGTTGAAGACAATCGCACCATCATCAGTCGCTTGAATGTTGGCTCCTTCAAAGGCTCTTTGTAGGGCAATGGCGTATGTCTTACCTGACCCCATCACTTCACCAGTTGATTTCATTTCTGGACTAACCGCTGGATCAACACCATTTAATTTAGTGAATGAGAAGACCGGTGCTTTCACATGGACTTGGTCATCAGTATAGTCGAATACCCCGCTAGTATAGCCTTGCGCTTGTAAGCTAGTCCCCATGATCACGTTTGTAGCAATTTGCGCGATTTCAATATCTGTTACTTTTGATAAGAATGGCACTGTACGGCTGGCTCTAGGGTTCACTTCGATAATAAAGACTTTATCATTTTCCACGATGAACTGGATATTCACCATCCCAATTGTGCCTAAGCCATTTCCAATTTTGATGGTTTCATCGATAATTTGGTCGATGACAGCTTGTGATAATCTTTGTGTAGGGAAAACAGCCATGGAGTCACCTGAGTGGACACCCGCTGCTTCGATATGTTCCATGATACCTGGGATAAAGACATCCGTGCCGTCGCAAATGGCGTCCACTTCAACTTCAATCCCTTGAACGTAGTGGTCAATCAAGATTGGCGCTTCTTGTTTTAATTTATGACTTTCAACCAAGGCGTCATTCATGTAAGTGGTTAAGTTTTCTTCGTCATAAACCACTTCCATCCCTCTACCACCTAGGACAAATGATGGTCTAACAAGTACTGGGTAGCCACCAATTTTTTCTGGGATAGCTAGCGCTTCTTCTAAGGTTAAGGCTGTAGCACCTTCTGGTTGGGCAATATTTAATTGGGTTAATGCTTGTTCGAATAATTTTCTATCTTCAGCTCGGTTCATGTCTTCAACCGATGTCCCAAGAATTTGGATACCAGCTTCTTTCAAGTCATTGGCCAAGTTGATGGCAGTTTGTCCACCGAATTGAATCATGACACCGATTGGTTGCTCCCGTTCAATAATAGCCATCACATTTTCAAAAGTAACTGGTTCAAAGAATAATTTGTCAGAGATCGAGAAATCAGTAGATACTGTTTCAGGGTTAGAGTTGATAATCAAGGCTTCATACCCTGCTTTTTGTAAGGCTTTAACACAGTGAACAGTTGCGTAGTCAAACTCAATTCCTTGTCCGATTCTGATTGGACCAGAACCTAATACTAAAACAGATTCTTTATCAGTAGCTGTATTAACTTTGTTTTCACCAGCATAAGAGGTGAAGTAGTAGCCTGCCTCACCGTAGTCACCCATACCCCAGATGGTTACAGGGACAAAATTAGGTGCAAGGGCATGTTCATCTCTAAAGGATTTCACTTCATTCACGGTTACTTTGGCAAGTTGCGCAATTGTTTGGTCATCAAAGCCGTTTAATTTTGCTTCTGCCACAACACCTTTATCTAGCGGTTGATCTTTAAGCGCTGCTTCAATGTCCACGATATGTTTGATAGCTTTTAGGAATAATGGGCGGATTTTCGTATGGTCTTCAGCTTCTTCTACAGTCATTCCACGACGAATCGCCTCTGCCAAGTAGAAGATACGGTCATCTTTCACTTCGACAATTTCTTTTAAAATTTTCTCGTCTGACGCTTTAGCAGCATCCACATCGAATAAGTGTGGGTGACCGTTATCAAGCGATTGGATTGATTTCAACAAGGCTTCTTCAATCGATTGACCTAGTGACATTACCTCACCAGTTGCCTTCATTTGCGTCGTTAAGCTTCTATCTGCATTTTTGAACTTGTCGCTTGACCAACGTGGCACTTTTGCAACAGTATAAGTAATATTTTTTGGATCATATTCGGAAAAAGTCGTTTCAGTGTAAGGGTTGTATAATTCGTCAAAGCGATACCCTACTGCGATTTTAGCTGCCACTCTGGCAATGGGGAAACCTGTCGCTTTTGAAGCTAGGGCTGATGAACGAGACACACGAGGATTTACCTCAATAATGTAGTATTCCTGTGTATCAGGTTTTAAGGCAAGTTGTACATTACAGCCACCTTCAATTTCTAAGGCTTGAATAATTTTAATGGCTACATCTGCTAGCATGTCATTTTGTGCTTGATCAAGTGATTGATTAGGGGCAAACACAATTGAATCACCTGTATGTACACCAACTGGGTCGAAGTTTTCCATCGAAGTGATGACTTT
>NZ_JBOEQF010000254.1:0-3043 GCF_050689315.1 Aerococcus sp. L_32 | reverse complement strand
TTTTTTCGTGGCCGCATCCTAGTCTTCATAGGCAAATCGATATTACGGTTTGGAAGTACGGCAGCATTTATCAAAGAGTAAACGGTCTTCGTGCATGGTACGCGTTCGTCAGGGTGCAACTTTCTATAAGAGTGTACAAAAGTATCCACGCTATGAACCCGCAACCCCTTCTTGGGTGCTAGATTTTCAGGTAAGGCAGCAAGGTAAGCCACAGAATATTTATTATGATCCCGCGCATGCGAGTTCTCACGATTTTCTTTATAAACCCGTGCGCCTGAGGCGGCAATATACTGCTCGTAATAATTGCGCTTATAGTCAAGCTGGCGCGTTCTTTATAGGTGCCGCTTTTCGCCATCTGTTCCAGCATTCCGCGTTGGATGTCAGTAAGTTGTTTGAAGGTGCGCTTTTCTGTGATACAATTATTTTCGGTCATGTAGATACTCCTTATACTTTTGGTTTGGTTGCTAACAAGTATATCGTATCTACATGATTTTTTTGTTTATTTCCTTATGCATTTCATTTTACAATTTTCCTATGTCGAATAACGCAAAAATATGTCCTAAATTTATTGACTTTTAAAAAAAGTTCATAATTTGGTAACCTTGAAAAATTTTTAAGATATTAAAATTTTGAATATTAATAGAGATTATAATGACAAGTAAACATACTTTACACAATAAACTTTCCATTGCAGGTTTGTTTTTTGTAATGGGTGTCGTATATGGAAATATTGGAACTAGCCCTCTCTATGTAATGAAAGCAATTGTGACTGGAAATGGTGGATTAGCGAATATAAGTCCTGATTTTATTATCGGTTCTGTTTCACTAGTCTTTTGGACTATTACCCTACTAACTTCAATCAAATACGTTTTAATAGCGTTAAAAGCAGATAATAGAGGGGAAGGTGGTATTTTCGTTTTATATACTTTAGTACGAAAAAAAGCTCGCTATCTCATCATTCCTGCGATGATTGGTGGGGCTTCACTTTTAGCTGACGGCGTCCTCACACCCGCCGTAACAGTAACAACTGCCGTTGAAGGCTTGCGTGGTGTGCCGACATTCTATAGTTACTTTGGTGAAAGTCAACAGATTGTGATCGGTATTACTTTGGCAATCATCTTCGTACTTTTTGGGATTCAACGATTTGGTACTGATGTAGTAGGACGAGCATATGGTCCAATTATGTTTGCATGGTTCACCTTTTTAGGCACTGTTGGTTTATTGAACTTTATAGGTGACTGGACAGTTATTAGAGCTTTGAATCCTTACTATGCTTTTAAAGTCCTATTTAGCCCGGATAATAAAAACGGTATTTTTATCCTAGGTAGTGTCTTTCTAGCAACTACTGGTGCTGAAGCTATATATTCAGATTTAGAACATGCTGGATTAGCCAATATTCGTGCTAGTTGGCCATATATTAAAATATGTTTAACCTTGAATTACCTTGGTCAAGCAGCTTGGTTATTGAAAGTTAGAAATAACCCGGACTACCAAGAAATTGAAGACTTAAATCCCTTTTTTGCAATGCTTCCAGAAGGTTGGCTAGTATTTGGGGTAATATTTGCTACGATCGCAGCAGTTATTGCGTCTCAAGCATTGATATCCGGATCATTCTCATTGGTTTCTGAAGCAATCAAATTAAAACTATTACCGAGACTGAAAATATTATATCCAGGCTCTTCTACTGGTCAAATGTATATTCCAACAATTAATTTACTGTTATGGATTTTTACATCTTGTGTAGTGATCGCCTTTCAAACATCTGCGCGTATGGAAGCTGCGTACGGTCTGTCTATAACAATTACCATGCTAATGACAACTATCTTATTACATGCATATCTGATGCAGATTGGTCAACCTAAACTGGTAGCGCACACCCTTAACCTATTCTTTGCTTTAATTGAAGGGATTTTCTTTATTTCAAGTATTACCAAACTCTTTCACGGTGGGTATGTTGCTGTGATGATTGCCGCCCTTATTTTATTCATCATGGTGATATGGCAATGGGGCACCCAAATTGAAGCCAAGACAGAAGACCTTGTTGATATACATGATTATTTAGACCAAATTGGTGAATTACGAAAAGATTCCTCATTGCCTTTAAATCAAACAAATGTCGTTTTCTTAGTTGCTCTTATGAATGACTCTATCATCGGGCGGCAATATATCTATTCCATCCTGGATAAACGTCCTAAAAAAGCTAGTGTATATTGGTTTGTGAATGTTGTAGTAACCGATGAGCCTTATACAAAAGCTTATGAGGTCGACATGATGGATACAGACTATATCGTTAAAGTGAAATTGCACCTACGATTTAAAGTCCCTCAAGAGATTAATGTTTATATTCGCCAGATTATCCATGACTTAATGACAAGTGGTCGTTTGCCAAAACAACCACAGAGATATACCATAACACCTGCTAGAGAAGTTGGTGATTTCCGATTCGTCATTATTTATGAAAAACTTTCGTATACCACTGAACTCACATCTATTAAGCGCCAAGTTATGCAGCTTAAATTGTTTATTAAAGAACACGTTCAACCAACCGCTTCAGCCTTTGGCTTGGATTATTCAGAAGTATTAAACGAATACGTACCTTTAGTTATTGGAAATGAGAGAAAGACAACATTAACTGAAATTACCAATAACAATGTACAAAAGTAAGAGCTAGTTATATTGATTAATAACTATATAATGGAACTCTATAATGTGCCCCAAAAGTCAGACTAATTTTAAGAGCGTTGACCAATCGGCCAACGCTTTTTTTAGTACCTTCAATTGTCAAATTAAGTGCAACGATTCATTAAAAAATACCTCATAAGGGGTTTTCCAATTTAGACATTTCCGTGGTCGCGTGTTTAATTTATTCGCCCATTCTTGAATTTGACTATCGAAAATACCTGAAATATCTTCACCTTTAGGTGAATATTCTCGTAATAAACCATTAGTATTTTCGTTTGTACCACGTTGCCATGGAGCATGTGGATCTGGAAAATACACTTTAGTGCCATTTAATTCTAGCGTTATTCGACTATGTTGGGAG
>NZ_JBOEQF010000253.1:0-3048 GCF_050689315.1 Aerococcus sp. L_32 | reverse complement strand
GCGTTACGTAACGCTAATGAAGCAGCAACTTTGAAGGCTGTCTCAGATGAATCGACATCATGGTAAGAACCATCGTAAAGTTTAGCTTTAACATCGATTAATGGGAATCCAGCTAATACACCGTTTTCCATTGCATCTTTAAGACCAGCTTCAACAGCAGGGATGTATTCACGAGGAACCACACCACCGACGATTGCATTTTCAAATTCAAATCCAGCACCTTCTTCGTTAGGTGTGAATTCGATCCATACGTCACCGTATTGACCTTTACCACCTGATTGACGAACGAATTTACCTTGAACTTGAGTTTGTTGTGTGAATGTTTCACGGTAAGATACTTGAGGCGCACCTACAGTTGCAGAAACATTGAATTCACGTTTCAAACGGTCAACGATGATGTCAAGGTGAAGCTCACCCATACCAGCGATGATTGTTTGACCAGTTTCGTGGTCAGTTGACGCACGGAAAGTTGGATCCTCTTCAGCTAATTTACCTAAAGCGATAGACATTTTGTCTTGGTCAGCTTTAGTGTCTGGCTCGATAGCAACTTCGATAACTGGCTCAGGGAATTCCATTGACTCAAGGATAACTTTGTTGTCAACGTCACATAAAGTATCACCTGTAGTAGTGTCTTTAAGACCTACAGCAGCAGCGATATCACCAGAGAATACTTCATCTACTTCAGAACGAGAGTTAGCGTGCATCATTAAGATACGACCTAAACGTTCACGTTTGTCTTTAGTAGCATTTTGGATGTATGAACCTGATTGAACAGTACCAGAGTACACACGGAAGAAAGTTAAACGACCTACGAATGGGTCAGTCATAACTTTAAACGCTAATGCTGAGAATGGTGCATCGTCGTTCGCACGAACTTCGATCACTTCTTCTGGGTTGTCAAATGCATGACCTTGGATTGGTGGTACATCAGTTGGTGCAGGTAAGTAGTCGATAACTGCATCAAGCATTAATTGAACACCTTTATTTTTAAAGGCAGAACCACACATTACAGGGAAGAAGTCAACGTTAGTAGTTGCTGTACGGATAGCCGTTTTCAATTCTTCTTTAGAAATCTCTTCACCTTCAAGGTATTTTTCCATAATATCTTCATTCACGTCAGCGATTGATTCAATTAGGTTTGTGTGCCATTTTTCAGCTAATTCGCGGTATTCTTCTGGAATTTCGCGTTCTTCGTATTCTCTACCGTCATCAGAAGTGTAAACTTCAGCGTTCATTTCCACTAAGTCAATGATACCTTCGAAGTCATCTTCAGAACCAATTGGTAATTGGATAGGTTGAGCGTTTGCTTGTAAACGTTCGTGGATAGTGTTTACAGAGTATAAGAAGTCTGCACCCATTTTATCCATTTTATTTACGAATACAATACGAGGTACTTTATAAGTATCTGCTTGACGCCAAACAGTTTCTGTTTGAGGCTCTACACCTGATTGGGCATCTAGTAAAGCTACTGAACCATCTAATACACGTAATGAACGCTCAACTTCAACAGTGAAGTCCACGTGTCCTGGGGTATCAATGATGTTTACACGGTGGTCTTTCCATTGTGCAGTTGTTGCAGCAGATGTAATAGTGATACCACGTTCTTGTTCTTGCTCCATCCAGTCCATTTGTGCCCCACCATCGTGAGTTTCACCGATTTTATGGATTTTACCAGTGTAGAACAAGATACGTTCAGTAGTAGTCGTTTTACCAGCATCGATGTGGGCCATGATACCGATATTACGAGTCTTTTCAAGAGGAAATTCTCTTTTAGCCATCTTATCTTTACTCCTTTTTTCTTTGATTCGTTTAATAATTGGTTTCCACAATCATTATAACGTTTTTAGAGAAAAGTCGACAATATAAATTATCGACTTTTAGAAAACTCTTACCAACGGAAATGTGCGAAGGCTTTGTTAGCTTCTGCCATACGGTGTGATTCTTCACGTTTACGAACTGAAGCACCTGTATTGTTAGCAGCGTCCATGATTTCGTGTGATAAGCGTTGTTCCATTGTGTTCTCACCACGTAGGCGAGCGTAGTTTACTAACCAACGTAATGCCAAAGTTTGACGACGTTCTGGACGAACTTCGATTGGCACTTGGTAGTTAGACCCACCAATACGACGAGCTTTAACTTCTAAAACTGGTGCGATGTTTTCGATTGCTTGTTCGAAAACCTCCATTGGATCGTTACCTGTTTCAGCTTTAATGTTGTCGAAGGCAGTATATAAAATAGTAGCTGCTTTACCACGTTTACCATCAACCATGATACGGTTGATTAAACGAGTAACTAATTTTGAGTTATAAATTGGATCTGGTAATACATCACGTTTTGCAATATGTCCTTTACGAGGCATTTGTGCTCCTCCTTTCGATTTTTAATTATTTAGGTTTTTTAGTACCGTATTTAGAACGGCTTTGTTTACGGTCGTTAACTCCAGCAGTATCTAACGCACCACGAACGATGTGGTAACGAACCCCTGGTAAGTCTTTCACACGTCCACCACGGATAAGAACAACACTATGTTCTTGTAAGTTGTGGCCGATACCTGGGATGTAAGCTGTTACCTCGATCATGTTTGATAAACGAACACGAGCGTATTTACGTAACGCTGAGTTAGGTTTTTTCGGTGTCATAGTACCTACACGTGTACAAACTCCACGTTTTTGAGGAGAGTTTGTAGAAGTAGATTTACGTTTCATTGAGTTGTAACCACGGCCTAAAGCTGGAGAACCAGATTTTTTAGTTGAGCTTTGGCGTGATTTGCGTACTAATTGGTTAATAGTTGGCATAACTATAAGCTCCTCCTTCCCATTAATGGGTGATATTTTTTGTATATACTTTATGCTCACACATCCAAGCGTGTCATAATTTTTTTGAAAAAATAAAAATCGCTTTACAGCTACGATTTCAGCTTTTCAATGTTTGTGTGCTAATGTACCAGTCAGCACGACTGTTCGATTTGGATACAAATACAGGAATCTGCATACAAAAAGCACCTTATATAATTTATCACATTCGCAAGGTCGCGTCAACAAATAATCT
>NZ_JBOEQF010000252.1:0-3051 GCF_050689315.1 Aerococcus sp. L_32 | reverse complement strand
GATTGAGATCGATTTCTGACAGACGGCTTGAGTTCTTTTGAGGACGTGTAGCAACAGCTGCCGTTCCATTTCAAAGCTTTGTTTTGATTTTCCTCACAGTACTCACCACCTTACTTGATTTGTATACAACAAACCATAAATGAAAGCAGTACGAAAGTCATAAACAAGGCTTGAAAGAAATACTCGGGGTATGCCCACCCCACTACTAAAAGACACAAAACCCATCATACTCTATTTTGCATAAAAAATGATGGGTGTATTTTATTATGTTTATTCCAACTAAAGAATTGCGGAAAAGGTTTCCTTCAACAAACTGATTTCTTTGGCTGATGTGCAGCAACAGCCGCCGATCCATTTGCATCCTGACTCATGCCATTTCAATGCTTCGTTTGAGAATACTTCATCAACCGCATGACTGTGCGTCCATACTTTTGTAGTGGCATCGTAGGTCGCTCCCGAGTTTGGATAAGCAACTAATGGCTTTGTCGCAATCTCCTTCAGATATTCCAAGGCCGGCAAAACTAAATCCGGCTGCACGCAATTGACGCCGTAGGCAATGATTTGCTCGGACGACTCTGCCAATAGCTGGAATACACGCAGATCGGTCCCATCGCATAAATGGTGATCGTCCTTCAAAGTCACCGTCAGCCAAGCTGTCGTCTTGGGATGTTGGGCTAGCAACTCAATCACAGCCTGGATTTCCGTTAGATCCGGAATGGTTTCGATGGCCAGCAGATCAGCCCCGGATTCCAGCAGCAACTCTAACCTTTCGCGATGGAAATCGACCAATTCGGTTTGCGACAGACCGTAATTGCCCCGATATTCAGAGCCATCCGCCAAATAGGCTCCGTATGGTCCGACCGAAGCCGCCACCCATTTTTCTTGCAGGCCTTGGCTTTTCGTTTGGGCCTGTTTCGCTAGTTCTACCGTTCTTTTGATCAGAGCCCGGCTTTCTTCGGTTGTATGGCCCAAACGCTCGAACCCGGCAACCGTCGCTTGATAGCTCGCTGTGATGGCGATGTTTGCCCCGGCATCGTAATAGTTCTGATGAACTTTTTCAATTTTATCCGGTTCGTTCACTAATGCTTTCGCGGTCCATAACTCATCATTCAGGTCCAAGCCTTGCTCCTCCAGACCTAAGGACATCGAACCATCGATGAGGATCACTTTTTGATTCTTTTGCCACTCTTTAAAATTCATCGGAAAGCTCACCCACTTCTTGATTTTCGATTGCTACAGAAGCTTTTTTGCTGAAGAATAACTGGTAATAAAAGAAGCACAAGATCGTGAATGGGATGCCGATGATCAAGGCAATCCGCTGGTTCGGATCAAACGCGATGCCGATGATCGAAACGGAGCAAAGGATAATGACGAGCCACGGAACGATTGGATAGAATGGTGTTTGGTAAGCCAGTTCATCCAGTTTATGCCCCGATTTCAGATAGTATTTGCGGAAATTCAGTTGTGCCCAAGCGATGCTCAACCAAACCGCCACGACCGCGAATGCGGAGATGGATACCAAAGCCAGGTAAACGGTGTCCGCGGAATAGATGCTGGAAAACAGGGAGAGAAGCCCACCCAAAATGGTCAGCAACAACCCGTAAATCGGCAACCCGCGTTTGGATAATTTGGCGAAACGTTTCGGCAATGTTCCTGCATTGGCCAATGACCACAGCATTCTTGATGCTGCGTAGACCCCAGAGTTTGCGCCGGAAAGGACTACAGTGATCAGGACGAGGTTCATGATGTCTGCTGCGTATGGGATACCCATCAAATTCAGGATGACGGTCACCGGACTTTCATCCAAATTAGCCGCAGAATCCGGAAGCAGCGCACCGATCACAACAATCGTCCCGATGAAAAGGACCACCAAAATGACGATTGTCTGCAAGATTGCTTTCGGGATATTTTTCTTAGGATCCGACGTTTCACCAGCGGCTACGCCGATCAATTCCGCACCGGAAAAAGTGAAGTTAGCAGACAGTATCGCCAAGAAAACAGAGCCTGCGCCTTTCGGGAACCAACCGTTTTCCGTCAGATGGCTGAAAAGTGGTGCTGATTCATTTCCCTGGATCGGTATAAATCCGAATATGCCACCCAGACCCAGGATAAGGAAAATTGCCAGTGCGAGCACTTTGATCAGCGACATCCAAAATTCGCTGACGGAAAACCAACGCACATCAATAATGTTTGAAAGTACAATAATGCCGATAAAAAAGATGCACCAAAGCCAAGTGGGAATGCCGGGGAACCAGCGTTGTGACAAAATCGCCAAGGTGATGAACTGCGAACCCAATGCCACTGTCCACGTCAGCCAATAAAGCCACGCCACCACGAAACCTGCTCCGGGATGGATGTATTTTGAAGCGTAGTTGTGGAACGAACTCGTACTAGGCTCGTGGACCGACAATTCGCCCAAGCACATCATGACCAGCGTCACCAAAAATGCTCCGATCAGATACGCAATGATTGTTCCGATCGAACCCGCCGTTTGAATGAGATACCCCGAACTCAAGAAGATTCCAGTTCCGATTACCCCACCCAATGAAAGCATAACTAGATGCTTTGATGTCATTTCCCTTACAAATGATTGCTCCATATTTTTCCCTCCAAAAATGTATTAAAATATATAAAAAAAGCACTCCCCCTATTGAAAGGGCGAATGCTCGCGTTACCACCTTTGTTCATAATCATAAAGATTATCTCAGCAAGGGACTGTCATCCCTTCACGCGCTATCGGGCGTACCCGTCACTTGCTAAGTTTCCCTCACACGTGATAACTCAAAGACCATCTTCGCTGATTCCGAAACATCTGCTTTCACCATTCGCAGACTCTCTGTGGTTTCTATCCCAGCTACTTATCTCATCAAAGTTTCATATATTTTTAATAATTATACAAGAATGATGGATAGTTGTCAATTATCTTGTGCTTACTTTCATTCGCTTAATTGCAATATCAAATGCATAAAAAATTTTAAAAACCTTTATAGACAGCGAATTACTCAATAATCCAGTATTACCAATGCTTTGAAGCCATTGACGGCAGGGAGT
>NZ_JBOEQF010000251.1:0-3106 GCF_050689315.1 Aerococcus sp. L_32 | reverse complement strand
AAAGCATTTGCGTGTAGGAAAACGTCATCACTATTGATAGACCGTGACTATGCCAACAATTTCTATGAGAAAGTAGCGGTGATTTCGTTGGTAATTAGTACCGTCTATGTTAAAATAGTAACGATACGATTAAATATTAAATTTTCTAGGAGGTTTCAATAAACATGGTTCAGCCAGAAATTTTTGCAAGTTTAGATATTGGAACCACTTCAATAAAAGTAGTAGTTGCAGAATATGTTAACCAACAAATTAATGTTATTGGAGTAGGTCATGAGCGCTCACAAGGCCTCAGTAGAGGTGTGATTGTAGATATTGATAAGACTGTTGAGTCTATCAAGCGCGCGATTAAAAAAGCCGAACAAAAAGCTAATTATACGATTAACGATGTCATTGTAGCTGTCCCAAGTAATCAAGTGAATATCGAACCTTGTTATGGTATGATCGCCGTGTCAAATGACAACAGAGAGATTACAGATAAGGATGTCAAAAACGTTTTAGCGGCAGCAAAAGTTCGTTCAGTACCAGCTGAAAGAGAGATTATTTCAGTAATGCCGGAGGAATTCATTGTTGATGGCTTTGACAACATCAAAGACCCACGTGGCATGATTGGTGTAAGACTAGAATTATATGCTAGTTTAGTTACTGGTCCTAAAACACTGGTTCACAATATACGTCGTTGCGTAGCAATGGCGGGCTTGAATATACGTGACTTAGTTGTGCAATCTTATGCAAATGCATATGCCGCAATGAGCAAGAGTGAACGTGAATTCGGGACAATATTAGTTGATATGGGTGGGGGACAAACAAGTGTGTCTGTATTCCACGATGATCAATTGAAATTTGCAACAGTTGACCACGAAGGTGGGGAACTTGTTACAAAAGATATCTCAACTATATTGAATACCTCAATTGAAAATGCTGAACAAATCAAATTAGAATATGGCTATGCCCTACCTAAAGATACGAGCGATTCAGAATTCTTCCCAGTTGAAACAATTGGTAAAGTGAATCCAGAACGTGTGAGTGAGCATTACTTAGCTGAAATTATTGAAGCTCGGGAACGTCAAATATTCGAAACATTGAAAAAACCTCTAGATAAAATCGAAGCCTTTGCCTTACCAGGTGGCATTATTGTGACCGGTGGGGCAGCATCATTACCTGGTGTTTTGGATTTAGCTGAAGAAGTTTTTGGCCATGAAGTGCGATACTACATTCCAGAATACGTTGGCTTGCGTAACCCAGTCTTTACAACAGCGGTTGGTTTAATCCAATATGTGGCGCAATTAGATGATATTCATCACTTAGCACAAGATAATGAGCAACTAGTACAAGTCGCACCAACTACTCGGACTAGTCAGCCAACTGCTGCGCCAAAAGAGCCAGTTGCTAGCACAAAGCAAACAGAATCAGTTGACAATTACAAACAAGTAAATGATGATAATGCTAACGATAAACCTAGCGTATCGCCTTCTAATAATGAACAAACTTATTATGAAGAAAGCCCAGCTAGCCAATATGATGAATTAAATGACGAAACTGAAACGGGCGAAGAAGAAAGCCCAGTTGATAAAATTAAAAATTTCTTCAAAGACTTTTTTGTTTAATTTAATTACCAGGAGGATATAAAATGGATATGGAATTCGAATACGAAAACATGGATATGAATAACGCATCAATCAAAGTAGTTGGTGTTGGTGGTGGTGGTAACAACGCTGTTAACCGTATGATCGAGGAGAACGTACGTGGCGTTGAATTTATTGTTGCAAATACTGATACACAAGCTTTGAAAAACTCTAAAGCTGATATTAAAATCCAACTTGGACCTAAATCTACTCGTGGTTTAGGTGCCGGTGCTCAACCAGAAGTTGGGGCTAAAGCTGCTGAAGAATCAGAAGATCAAATCCGCGAAGCATTACAAGGTGCTGACTTAATTTTCATCACTGCCGGAATGGGTGGTGGTACTGGTACAGGTGCCGCACCAATCGTAGCCCGTATCGCTAAAGAAGAAATCGGCGCGCTAACTGTAGGTGTTGTGACTCGTCCATTCACTTTTGAAGGACCAAAACGTGGTCGCTCAGCTGCTCAAGGTATAGCAGAAATGAAACAACATGTGGATACTTTAGTAACTATCTCAAACAACCGTTTATTAGAAATCGTTGACAAGAAAACGCCTATGCGTGAAGCATTTGGTGAAGCTGACAACGTATTACGCCAAGGTGTTCAAGGTATCTCTGACTTGATTACTGCACCTGGTTACGTAAACTTAGACTTTGCTGACGTTCGTACAGTAATGGCTGACCAAGGTACTGCTTTAATGGGTATCGGTGCTTCTACTGGTGAAAACCGTACAGCTGAAGCAACTAAGAAAGCTATCTCATCTCCATTATTAGAAGTTTCTATTGATGGTGCTGAGCAAATCCTATTAAACATCAAGGGTGGCGACGATTTAACGCTATTCGAGGCACAAGATGCAGCGGATATCGTAGCAGCAGCATCTTCTTCAGAAGTAAACATCATCTTTGGTACTACAATTGCTGAAGACTTAGAAGACGAAGTTATCGTAACAGTTATCGCAACTGGTATTGATACTGAAAAACGTCGCGATGAAAAACGTGCTAAACGTTCTGGCGGCCACTCTGCTTTCCAACAAAGTTCAGGTCGCGATTTCGCTAACCAACCAGACAACTTTAAAGAAAAACAAGTGACTGAACGTCGCCAAGAAGAAAACCGCGACATCTTCAACGACTTCGATAGCAGCCGTTATGAAGATTCAAACCGTTCACGCAGAACTTTTGATGACGCACCATCTGCACCTGTAGAAAATGATTACTCATCACACAACTCAGATGACGATGAATTAGATACACCACCATTTTTCAGAAAGCGTCGTCGTTAATATGACAATTCGCAATAACGTGCAGTCTATTGAAGGCATTATTGCAAATGCACAACAATCATCAGCGTTATCATCAAATGATGTGACGCTGATTTGCGTTTCTAAGTACCATTCAATAGATGAAGCAAACACAGTATATGATGCAGGCGTGAGACATTTTGCAGAAAATCGTCCAGAAGGCTTCCAGGAAAAATCTGCTGCTATGGCAGA
>NZ_JBOEQF010000250.1:0-3144 GCF_050689315.1 Aerococcus sp. L_32 | reverse complement strand
ACGAATTTCCTCAATTGCCACATTTGGCAAAATAGACGTGTATAAAGAACCTGGTCCCAGAATGACCATATCGGCCTGCATAATTTCTGACACCACTTCGCGCCCAGCACGCGGACTGGTGATTGGATTACCCAACTCATCCACTTGCGGCCGGTCATTGGCCAAGCGAACAGTCACTTCTTGAATTTGGTCAGGGTGGGCTACAACAGCCGTTTCCCCTTCAATCATAGTCCCATCTGCAAAGTGCCCTTGTAAAACAAGCGCCTCTTCACAAGCTGGCAAGACCTTGCCATCCACTTCCATCATATAAGAAAGTAGACGCATAGCGGCAAAGGTATCGCCCCGCATTTCAGCAATAGCTGCAATGATTAAGTTCCCAATCGCGTGACCAGAAAATTCTTTATCTTCTTCACTAAAACGGTATTGGAATACATCTTTATATATTTTCTTCATGTCCGATAGTGCAACTAGGCAATTACGGATATCTCCTGGAGGAATTGTACTGACTGCATTACGTAAAGAGCCACTCGACCCACCATCATCAGCCACCGTGACGATGGCTGTCACATTACAATCAGCATTCTTTAGACCTTCCAACAAGATAGGAAGACCCGTGCCGCCTCCGATGACCGCCACCTTTGGTCGTCTACCCGGACGTGGATTCTTATTTATCACGATAGGTTCATCGACTCTTTTCTTTTTGTGCGATCACGGTGGATGATGTTGACCTTGTAACCTAGGTCTTGGATATGGTGGGCAACACGTTCAGTCAAGGCAATTGACCGGTGCTGACCGCCTGTACAACCGATAGTGATCGTCAGACTAGACTTCCCTTCTTTTTCATATAAAGGTAATTCAAAATCTAATAAATCAGTAAATTTACGGTAGAAAGTCTCTGTTTCTGGTTGAGACATGACGTAATCATAAACTGGTGCATCTAGCCCTGTCATTGGGCGTAATTCATCGATATAATGCGGATTTGGTAAGAAACGGACGTCCATCACGATATCTGAATCAATGGGTAAACCATATTTAAATCCAAATGACATGACATTAACAGTGAAAGTTCCCTCATCTTCAGATTGGAATTCGGTCAACAATAACTCGCGGAATTTACGCGGTGTTAAGTTAGTCGTATCAATCACTGTAGATTCCTTACGAATATCATTTAATAAGATTTTTTCTTTTTGAATCGCTTCTAAGACAGACACCCCATCTTTTTGAAGTGGGTGGGCACGGCGTGTTTCTTTATAACGAGCCACTAAAGTCTGATCATCCGCTTCTAGGAATAATACGGACATTTCAATGGTGTTCGTGTTGTCCATGCCATTAATCTCTGTTAATAACTCATCAAAGAATGAACGCGACCGTAAATCAATCACTAAACAGATTTTACTGATTTTACCTGTTTCTTTGATTAAATCCCAGAATTTAGGTAATAGTGACGGTGGCATATTATCCACGCAGTAGTAACCCATATCTTCAAAACTTTGTAGGGCGACCGTTTTACCGGCACCGCTCATACCTGTGATAATGACTAATTTTAGTTGATCATTCAATTTGTTTTTTCCTCCTTAAAGGGGAGATGAAAGGTTGCCCTTTTATCGATAAAGCTGCCAGACAGCAAACACTTAAGCCGTTAAGTCGTTTAAGGCTGCCTCATATGCCTTAACTTTTGCTTGAGTTGCTTCCGGTGAATCAGCGACCACCCCAATATAGAACTTGATTTTTGGTTCTGTACCCGATGGTCTAACGGCAATCCATGTTTCATCTGCTAGATAGTATTTCAATACATTTGATTTGTCCATGCGTAAGGCTTCTGTAGTGCCGTCAGCAAACCGGCGCGTGTCTTGTAGGTAGTCTTCAGTTTCAACAACTGCTTGGCCAGCAATTTCACTTAAACCTTCCCCACGCAAATTATTTAGGATGGCTTCAATTTTCGCTGCTCCCTCTTGACCTGGTAAGCTTACAGAAATTGTTTTTTCTTGGTAGGTACCGTATTCAGCGAACAAGTCTTGTAAGCCGTCGTAAGCTGTTTTACCTTGTTTCTTGTAGAAGGCGGCTACTTCAGCTAATAATAAAGTCGCTTGAACGGCATCTTTATCACGAACGAAGGCTTTCACTAAGTATCCGTAACTTTCTTCGAAACCAAATAGGAAAGTCTTGCTGCCGTCAGCTTCATAGTTTTTGATTTTTTCCGCAATAAATTTGAATCCAGTTAATACGTTAACTGTTTCAACGCCAAATGATTTGGCAATCGTTGTTGGCATTTCACTTGATACGATGGATTTTAAAATCACACCGTTATCAGGTAATGTACCTGTATTTTTCTTAGCGGTTAAAATATAATGCGTCATTAAAGCAGCTATTTGGTTACCAGTAATCACTTGGTAGTCACCATTTGGCAATTTCACAGCTGCACCCATGCGGTCAGCATCCGGGTCAGTCGCGATTAAGATATCTGCGTCATTGTCCTTACCGTACTTTTCAGCCACTTCAAAGGCACCGGCTTCTTCAGGGTTTGGTGATTTAACTGTTGAAAAATCAGCATCCGGCTCTTTTTGCTCAGCTACATAGGTGACATTGGTAAACCCAGCGTCAGCTAAAGTCCGTTCCACCAGCATTTGCCCCGTACCATGTAGTGGTGTATAAACGATAGATACTTGGTCAGCCATCTCGTCAATCACAGATTGGTCCACCACAACAGACTTCATATTGTCTAAGTATTTTTGGTCGATTTCTTCACCAATCATCGTAATTGTGCCGTCAGCCTTAAGTGCTGCTTCATCGCCCACTTCAACAGTTAATGGGTTTTCAACCGCACGTACGTTATCCGTTACAGCATCCGCATCCACTGGTGGCATTTGTCCACCATCTTCCCCGTAAACCTTGTATCCGTTGTAGTCAGCCGGGTTGTGAGAAGCTGTGATCATAATCCCCGCAAAGGCATTTAATTCACGAACTGCAAATGACAATTCAGGCGTTGGGCGTAATGCTTCGAATACGTAAGATTTAATCCCGTGTGCCCCTAAAGTCTTCGCCGATTCCATAGCAAATTCAGGCGACATATGACGAGAATCGTAAGCAATCGCCACCCCTCGGTCCTTCGCATCTTGACCATAATCTTCTAGTAAGTTAGCCAAT
>NZ_JBOEQF010000249.1:0-3144 GCF_050689315.1 Aerococcus sp. L_32 | reverse complement strand
GTTGGCTAACTTACTAGAAGATTATGGTCAAGATGCGAAGGACCGCGGGGTGGCGATTGCTTACGATTCTCGTCATATGTCGCCTGAATTTGCTATGGAATCGGCGAAGACTTTAGGGGCACACGGGATTAAATCTTATGTATTCGAAGCATTACGCCCAACGCCTGAATTGTCATTTGCAGTTCGTGAATTAAATGCCTTTGCGGGGATTATGATCACAGCTTCTCACAACCCGGCTGACTACAACGGCTACAAGGTTTACGGTGAAGATGGTGGACAAATGCCACCAGTGGATGCGGATGCTGTAACGGCCAACGTACGTGCGGTTGACAACCCATTAACTGTTGAAGTGGGCGATGAAGCAGCGCTTAAGGCTGACGGCACAATTACGATTATTGGTGAAGAAATTGACCAAAAATACTTAGACAATATGAAGGCTGTTGTGGTGGACCAAGCTGTGATTGATGAGATGGCTGACCAAGTATCTATTGTTTATACACCCCTACATGGTACGGGTCAAATGTTGGTGGAACGGACTTTAGCTGACGCTGGGTTTACCAATGTCACCTATGTGGCTGAGCAAAAAGAGCCGGATGCTGATTTTTCAACGGTTAAATCACCAAACCCTGAAGAAGCGGGTGCCTTTGAAGTGGCTGAAAAGTACGGTAAGGACAATGACGCGGATATCTTAATCGCGACTGACCCGGATGCTGACCGTATGGGTGCAGCTGTGAAATTGCCAAATGGTGACTACCAAGTGATTACTGGTAATCAAATTGCCGCATTAATGACGCATTATATTTTAACCGCTAAGAAAAATACAGATACATTACCTGATAACGGAGTGATTTTAAAATCCATCGTATCAAGTGAGATGCCAACAACGATTGCCAAATCATTTGGTGTTGAAACAGTTGACGTATTAACTGGATTCAAATTTATTGCGGAAAAGATTAAAAACTATGAAGCTGATGCTAGCAAGACTTTCCTATTCGGTTTCGAAGAAAGTTACGGATATTTAGTGAAAGCCTTCGTTCGTGATAAAGACGCCGTTCAAGCGACTTTATTATTAGCTGAAGTAGCCGCTTTCTACAAGAAACAAGGTAAAACAGCTTATGACGGCTTACAAGACTTGTTTGCTGAATACGGCACTTACCAAGAAAAAACAATCTCTGTAAGCTTACCAGGCCAAGAGGGTGCATCTAAAATCGAAGCCATCCTAAATAATTTGCGTGGGGAAGGTTTAAGTGAAATCGCTGGCCAAGCAGTTGTTGAAACTGAGGACTACCTACAAGATACGCGCCAGTTTGCTGACGGTACTACTGAAGCCTTAGGCATGGACAAATCAAATGTATTGAAATACTATCTAGCAGATGAAACATGGATTGCCGTTAGACCATCAGGTACAGAACCAAAAATCAAGTTCTATATTGGTGTGGTCGCTGATTCACTAGAAGCAACACAAGCAAAAATTAAGGCATATGAGGCAGCCTTAAACGACTTAACGGCTTAAGTGTATGCTGTCTGGCAGCTTTATCGATAAAAGGGCAACCTTTCATCTCCCCTTTAAGGAGGAAAAAACAAATTGAATGATCAATTAAAATTAGTCATTATCACAGGTATGAGCGGTGCCGGTAAAACGGTCGCTCTACAAAGTTTTGAAGATATGGGTTACTACTGCGTGGATAATATGCCGCCGTCACTATTACCTAAATTCTGGGATTTAATCAAAGAAACAGGGAAAATCAGTAAGATCTGTTTAGTAATTGATTTACGTTCACGTTCATTCTTTGATGAGTTATTAACAGAGATTAATGGTATGGACAACACAAACACCATTGAGATGTCCGTACTATTCCTAGAAGCGGACGATCAGACTTTAGTGGCTCGTTATAAAGAAACACGCCGTGCCCACCCACTTCAAAAAGATGGGGTTTCTGTCTTAGAAGCGATTCAAAAAGAAAAAATCTTATTAAATGATATTCGTAAGGAATCTTCAGTGATTGATACGACAAACTTAACACCGCGTAAATTCCGCGAGTTATTGTTGACCGAATTCCAATCTGAAGATCAAGGTACCTTCACGGTTAACGTCATGTCATTTGGTTTCAAATATGGTTTACCAATCGATTCAGATATCGTGATGGACGTCCGTTTCTTACCAAATCCGCATTATATCGATGAATTACGCCCAATGACAGGGCTAGATGCACCAGTTTATGACTATGTCATGTCTCAGCCAGAAACAGAGACTTTCTACCGTAAATTCACTGATTTATTAGATTTTGAATTACCTTTATATGAAAAAGAAGGGAAGTCTAGTCTGACGATCACTATCGGTTGTACAGGCGGTCAGCACCGGTCAATTGCCTTGACTGAACGTGTTGCTCACCATATCCAAGACCTAGGTTACAAGGTCAACATCATCCACCGTGATCGCGCAAAAAGAAAAGAGTCGATGAACTTATCGTGATTAATAAGAATCCACGTCCGGCTAGACGGCCAAAGGTTGCGGTTATCGGAGGCGGAACGGGCCTCCCTATCTTGTTGGAAGGTCTAAAGGATGCTGATTGTAATGTGACAGCCATCGTCACAGTGGCTGATGATGGCGGGTCGAGTGGATCTTTACGTAATGCAGTCAGTACAATTCCTCCAGGAGATATCCGTAACTGCCTAGTTGCGCTATCGGACATGAAGAAAATATATAAAGATGTATTCCAATACCGTTTTAGTGAAGAAGATAAAGAATTTTCTGGTCACGCGATTGGGAATTTAATCATTGCAGCCATTGCTGAAATGCGGGGCGATACCTTTGCCGCTTTGCGTCTACTTTCTTATATGATGGAAGTGGATGGCAAGGTCTTGCCAGCTTGTGAGGAAGCGCTTGTTTTACAAGGACATTTTGCAGATGGGTCTATGATTGAAGGGGAAACGGCTGTTGTAGCCCACCCTGACCAAATTCAAGAAGTGACTGTTCGCTTGGCTAATGACCGACCGAAAGTGGATGTGTCGGGTAATCCAATCACCAGTCCGCGTGCTGGGCGTGAAGTGGTGTCAGAAATAATGCAGGCCGATATGGTCATTCTGGGCCCAGGTTCTTTATACACGTCTATTTTGCCAAATGTGGCAATTGAGGAAATTCGA
>NZ_JBOEQF010000248.1:0-3166 GCF_050689315.1 Aerococcus sp. L_32 | reverse complement strand
GTCCGCATCGTTTTGGCCTACATTAAGTAAATTTAATTGTCCTTGGAAAGTAATTGCTTGTGCATCTGTCACATGGTAGAGAATATCCGTTTTTTTACCTTTGACTAAATTCATTGTCGTTTCTGTACCGTTCACTTGACGACGGATAGTCACTTTATCGTTAGCTTCAAATTTTAAACGGACAGCTACGATGTTTTCGGTGATTTTTTCTTCATATTCTACATAAATAGCCTCGCCGACTTCATAGTAGTAACCCTTTGTTTTCGTCGTAAACTCCTCTTGCACTTGTTGGCCATCACGATCTTGTTGGATATAGTTTTTAACTTTTAACTGGATTGCTTGTTTACCAGCATTTGCCATTTGGCAACCTCCTCTAATGACAATTTTTCTTGTCTATTTAACCTTCCCTATTCTAACACGATTCGCTTAGACTTCAAAGATTAGACACCTATGAAACCGCCGTGAAATAGGGGAAATAGCTACTTTTATGGTACAATATAGACAAATTAGTGGGAAGGACTTTCACATGATGTTTGACAACTTTAAAACAAGCGACAAATCGCTGACTATGGCGGTTTATAAAGATATTACTCAAAATAATCAAGCCTATGGTTTAGAGGAAGCAGATGCAGCCTTGTTACCCTTTGCAGTTGATGATGCTATCTTGAATGCTATTAACCAAGAAACTTTTGAAGCGCCCTTAGCCATTCATTTCTGGCCAACCCGCCCAACTGTTATCCTTGGGGGCATGGACACTAGGCTACCAGACTTTAATCAGGCTGTGACTTGGCTGTATGAGGACCAAGCCATTTTGCCTGTTGTACGACCTGCTGGTGGGTTAGCGGTGGTATCTGACCCAAATGTCTTGAACGTGACCCTATTGATGGACACTAAAAACCAAGCCTTCACCATCGATCAGGCTTATGAATTTATCGTCGCACTCCTACAAGAAATGATGGACGCATATGGTATATCACTAGAAGTCGGCGAAGTCGCTACATCCTACTGCCCTGGTAAATTTGACGTATCCATTCGTGGACAAAAAGTAGCCGGTATTGCCCAACGTAGAATCGGTCATGCAGTAGGTATCTATCTCTACATGTCAATCACCGGAGATCAAGCCAGTCGCGGCCAATTAGTAGCTGATATGTATCATGAGGGGCAAGCGAACCAAGACGAAAAAGGTCGCTATCCTCAAGTTGACCCAAGTGTCATGGCGAACCTTTCTGACTTTTCAAGCATTGATTCAGTTGAACAATTTGTAAATCAGTTGCTAGCAGTTATCGCCCATGCTGGCGTCAACTTAAATGAGAGAAAACTAAGTGAATTAGATACGGCGACTTATATCGAACGAATGCAGAAACGAAACCAAGTCCTTTACGATATATTAGCAAATCAATAGATAGAAACCGCCCGCCTTCACGTATAAATATAGAGAGGCAGAATTTGACAAAGGAGACTGTTATGAGTATTGCAGAAGCGAGTAAACGCATACCCGAGAAGGTGTTTCGGGACCCCGTGCACGACTACATTCACGTCCAACACCAGGTAATTATGGACCTGATCAATTCTAAAGAAATGCAACGCCTACGCCGAATCAAACAAATGGGGACGGCTTCTTATACCTTCCACGGGGCGGAACATTCACGGTTTAGCCATTCATTAGGTGTGTATGAAATTGCCCGGAAGATTTGTGATAAATTTGTACGAAATTATGCCGTTGAAGATGGTGGCGCTTGGGACGATTCTGAGCGATTGGTCGTCTTATGTGCTGCACTATTACACGACATTGGGCACGGACCTTTCTCCCATACCTTTGAGAATATTTTCAATACTGACCACGAAACCATGACAAGAGAAATCATTTTGTCAGAAGCCACTGAGGTCAACCAGATTTTGCGTGGGGTATCCGCTGATTTCCCAAGACAAGTGGCATCAGTCATTGATAAGACTTACCCAAATCCACAAGTTGTTCAGTTGATTTCTAGTCAAATTGACGCTGACCGGATGGATTATCTACTCCGTGACTCTTACTTCTCTGGCACTAATTACGGGAACTTTGATTTGAGCCGGATTCTACGAGTGATGCACCCTTATAAAGATGGTATTCGTTTTGATTATAATGGCATGCATGCGGTAGAAGATTATATCACTAGTCGCTATCAAATGTATATGCAGGTCTATTTCCATCCTGTATCACGAGGGATGGAAACGCTACTCCACCACTTACTGAAACGTGCACAGGAATTGTTCCTCACGAAAGACCAATTTACTAGCCATGATACCTACGCATTCTTTTTAGAGCCATTCTTCACTCAAGATTGGACGTTAGAGGATTACCTGCGCCTAGATGACGGGGTCTTACAAACTTATTTCCAACACTGGATTTCCTATGCAGAAGACCCAGTCTTGCGAGATTTAGCTGACCGCTTTGTTAACCGTAAACCATTTAAGTCAGTCACTTATAACGAGGTTGAAAACCAAGAAGACGTGAAAGTATTGATCGACTTAGTGGGCAAATTAGGCTACGACATCCAATACTATGTTGCTATGAACTCGCGCTTCGATTTACCGTATGATTTCTACCGACCAAGTGCCGAGAAACCACGTACGCAAATTGAATTAGTTGAGAAAAATGGTCATATGGTTGAATTGTCAAAAGCTTCGAGTTTAATCGCAGCCTTTACTGGTCAACAGCGCGGTGATGAGCGACTATTCTTACCGAATGAGTTATTCTATGGGAAAAACCGTGACAACATTACCTTGTTTGAACCTATCTTGACGCAAATCCACGCCATGACCAAAACAGGTAAAATCACACCACTAGACGAAAACTTGGTAGATGAATTTTAGTGGATACATTTATTTAGCCTTCAGATAGAATAAGTTGTTGTTATTTACTTAATATAATGAACTGAAACGCTTGGATACTGGACAATCAAACCAATCACCACATTGGGATCCAGAAAGAGTCAAAGCTATTTTGAATAAATAGTTTTAAGTAACTAGTCTTAAGCAAATAAGCTTAAAATTAAGGAGGGATTTTTTATCAAGGATTCGAAGTTGACTATCACGCTTGTAGTAGTTGTTGCGGTGAGCCAGTGTATCATTTCCCTCTTTGACTTGATTACGTCACCCTTTGTCAATGTGCTTGTTTTAGCATTTT
>NZ_JBOEQF010000247.1:0-3167 GCF_050689315.1 Aerococcus sp. L_32 | reverse complement strand
TTCCGCATCGTTTTGGTCTACATTAAGTAAATTTAATTGTCCTTGGAAAGTAATTGCTTGTGCACCTGTCACATGGTAGAGGATATCCGTTTTTTTACCTTTGACTAAATTCATTGTCGTTTCTGTACCGTTCACTTGACGACGGATAGTCACTTTATCGTTAGTTTCAAATTTTAAACGAACCGCTACGATGTTCTCGGTGATTTTTTCTTCATATTCTACATAAATAGCCTCGCCTACTTCATAGAAGTAACCATTTGTTTTAGTGGTAAATTCCTCTTGAACTTGTTGGCCATCACGATCTTGTTGGATATAGTTTTTAACCTTTAACTGGATTGCTTGTTTACCAGCATTTGCCATTTGGCAACCTCCTCTAATTACAATTTTTCTTGTATATTTGACCTCCCCTATTCTAACACGATTCGCTTATACTTCAAAGATTAGATACCTTTGAAACCGCCGTCAAATAGGGGAAATAGCTACTTTTATGGTACAATATAGACAAATTAGCGGGAAGGACTATCACATGATGTTTGACGACTTTAAAACAAGCGACAAACCGCTGACTATGGCGGTCTATAAAGACATTACTAAAAATAATCAAGCCTATGGTTTAGAGGAGGCAGATGCAGCCTTGCTACCCTTTGCGGTTGATGATGCCATCTTGAATGCCATTAACCAAGAAACTTTTGAAGCCCCATTAGCCATTCATTTCTGGCCAACCCGCCCAACTGTTATCCTTGGGGGGGTGGACACTAGGCTACCAGACTTTAATCAGGCTGTGACTTGGCTGTATGAAAGCCAAGCCATTTTGCCAGTAGTACGTCCTGCTGGTGGTTTAGCGGTGGTATCTGACCCAAATGTCTTGAACGTGACTCTATTGATGGACACCAAAAATCAAGCCTTTACCATTGATCAGGCTTATGAATTTATCGTCGCACTATTACAAGAAATGATGGACGCACATGGTGTATCACTAGAGGTTGGCGAAGTCGCGACATCCTACTGCCCTGGTAAATTTGACATATCCATTCATGGGCAAAAAGTAGCCGGTATTGCCCAACGTAGAATCGGTCATGCGGTAGGGATTTACCTATACATGTCAATCAGCGGAGACCAAGCCAGTCGCGGCCAATTAGTCGCTGATATGTACAAATCCGGTCAAGCAGTTAAAGATGAAAAAGGCCGGTATCCAAACGTGGACCCTAATGTTATGGCCAACTTGTCTGACTTTGCACCTATTGATACGGTCGAAAAATTTGTCGATGACCTGTTAACGGTGATTGCAGATGCTGGGGTTGAATTAGACGAACGAAGTCAAGAGGCTTTAGATACGGCGACTTATATCGAACGAATGCAGAAACGAAACCAAGGCCTTTACGATATATTAGCAAATCAATAGATAGAAACCACCCGCCTTCACGTATAAATATAGAGAGGCAGAATTTGACAAAGGAGACTGTTATGAGTATTGCAGAAGCGAGTAAACGCATACCCGAGAAGGTGTTTCGGGACCCCGTGCACGACTACATTCACGTCCAACACCAGGTAATTATGGACCTGATTAATTCTAAAGAAATGCAACGCCTACGCCGAATTAAACAAATGGGGACGGCTTCTTATACCTTCCACGGTGCGGAACATTCACGGTTTAGCCATTCATTGGGTGTGTATGAAATTGCTCGAAAGATTTGTGATAAATTTGTACGAAATTATGCCGTTGAAGATGGTGGCGCTTGGGACGATAGTGAGCGACTGGTCGTCTTATGTGCTGCACTCTTACACGATATTGGTCACGGACCTTTCTCCCATACCTTTGAGAATATTTTCAATACTGACCACGAAACCATGACAAGAGAAATCATTTTGTCAGAAGCCACTGAGGTCAACCAGATTTTACGTGGGGTATCCGCTGATTTCCCAAGACAAGTAGCGTCTGTTATTGATAAAACCTATCCAAATCCGCAAGTTGTTCAGTTGATTTCTAGTCAAATAGACGCTGACCGAATGGACTACCTATTACGTGATTCATATTTCTCTGGGACGAATTACGGTAATTTTGATTTAAGCAGAATTCTACGTGTGATGCACCCTTATGAGGACGGTATTCGTTTTGATTATAATGGCATGCATGCGGTAGAAGATTATATTACTAGCCGCTATCAAATGTATATGCAGGTCTATTTCCATCCTGTATCACGAGGTATGGAGATGCTACTACACCACTTACTGAAACGTGCACAGGAATTGTTCCTCACGAAAGACCAATTTACTAGCCATGATACCCACGCTTCATTCTTAGAACCATTTTTTACTCAGGACTGGACATTAGAAGACTACCTGCGCCTAGATGACGGGGTCTTACAAACTTATTTCCAACACTGGATTTTCTATGCAGAAGACCCAGTCTTGCGAGATTTAGCTGACCGCTTTGTTAACCGCAAACCATTTAAGTCAGTCACTTACAACGAGGTTGAAAACCAAGAAGACGTGAAAGTATTGATCGACTTAGTGGGCAAATTAGGCTACGACATCCAATACTATGTTGCTATGAACTCGCGCTTTGACTTACCGTATGATTTCTACCGACCAAGTGCCGAGAAACCACGTACGCAAATTGAATTAGTTGAGAAAAATGGCCATATGGTTGAATTGTCAAAAGCTTCGAGTTTAATCGCAGCTTTTACTGGTCAACAACGCGGAGATGAACGACTATTCTTACCAAATGAATTATTCTATGGGAAAAACCGTGACAACATTACCTTGTTTGAACCTATCCTGAAGCAAATCCACGCCATGACCAAAACAGGTAAAATCACACCACTAGACGAAAACTTGGTAGATGAATTTTAGTGGATACATTTATCTAGCCTTCAGATAGAATAAAATGTTGTTATTTACTTAATATAATGAACTGAAAGGCTTGGATACTGGACAATCAAACCAAGCACCACATTGGGAGCCAGAAAGAGTCAAAACTATTTTGAATAAATAGTTTTAAGTAACTAGTCTTAAGCAAATAAGCTTAACATTAAGGAGGGATTTTTTTATCAAGGATTCGAAGTTGACTATCACGCTTGTAGTAGTTGTTGCGGTGAGCCAGTATATCATTTCCCTCTTTGACTTGATTACGTCACCCTTTGTCAATATGCTTGTTTTAGCGTTTC
>NZ_JBOEQF010000246.1:0-3169 GCF_050689315.1 Aerococcus sp. L_32 | reverse complement strand
CCTGGCGTCATTTGGGAAATGGTAATCAAGTCCGTAAACTCTTGCTGGCTTAACCATTGGTGGTTGGTCACAATTTCATCCTGGATTAAAGGTAAGGCCGCATACCCACCCCCAAAGCTAAAAGCACCCACCTTTAAAAAAGAAAGAAACAGTTGTAGATAGATCATGCCTTTTTCCCTCCTTTAAAATGGTCAATCAAGAATTTACCCAAACCTAAAGCTGCAGCCGTTGAAATAATCAAGACCACATTGATGTTGAAGATATAATTGGCCACAAAAGCCAGGAACATGGCCGTAATCAACCATGGATTCTTGGTGTCAGTGACCTCTTTCCCCATTTGAAAGACTACCGCCACAATGACTGCAGCCACCCCAGCCTGCATCCCTTCTAGTAACAAGGAAATCCAGACATTAGACCGAAAAGCGTCATAGAAGAAAGAAATCAGGGTGATAATGGTAGACGGCGGGATAATCGTTGCAACCACAGCCGTTAAAACACCCGCCAACCCTGCCAACTTATAACCAATTACAATCGCTCCATTAACCGCAATGGCACCCGGTGCCGACTGGGCAATCGCCACCAAATCAAGCATCTCATCTTTATCAATCCAACCCAAATCATCCACAAAAGTCTTCCGCATCAAGGTGATAATCACATAACCCCCACCAAAAGTGAAAGCAGACAAAATAAGGGTCGATATAAATAATTGCCGTAAAATCGCTAACTTATTATCTGATTGTTTATTCTCCATAAGACTCCCTCCCCATAAAATCCGTATCTTACCTTCACCCTCCATTATACAGAATTGGCCCTGAGAATTTGAAAATTAACTCCTTTATGTGGCATGCGTTTCATCCAATACAATGAAATCAAAATAAGGAAAAGAGGTTATAGATAATTATTAAAAACATTTTTTCAGACATGAATAGCACCTTACTCATGCTTCATTATAGATAAGTGCATTTGTTATTGCTTGTATCCAAGTTTACGATTTATTTCTGTAGCCAAGTATTCCATTCTATTTTTATGGATCTTATAAACTGAAAGATATATCAATAAGAAAACCATTATATTCCCAAGTAATGGTATAACATTTATCGGTTTGGGCGTGAAGATAACTTGGAGGAGGATTAATCCCCCTAGTTGAGCAGAAATGTTAGCAAGGTGATACTGAATAGCTGTTTTAAAATCGATAGTAGCCACTATATTGGCAATTATAGTCATTAATAAAACCAATACGGCCATTAGAATCAAATCCAAACTTGAAATATTTTTATTCTCGGTTCCAATAGCTGAGGAAATAGCACTTAGTAAAACTAGTACTGAGTAAATATAAGTCATATTAGCAAGATTATAATTCAAAAAGTTTTTCATTTGATGCTCTCCTTTATATGTTTAGATATGCTTTAATGTTCTTTGTATAATGACGATTGATCACTAATTTTTCTAAATTCAGTAATTTAGCTTCCAATTTGTAATTCGGCAGTACCGAAACACTTTTTAGATAATCCATATTTAAAAGTGTGTTTTTACTTATCCGCAAGAAACTAGTATTTAATAACCGTTCTTCAAAAAAATGGAGTTTCTCTTTACTTTCAAATACTAGTTGGTCTGTGTATAAGAATGTGAGGTTATCCACACTTTCTATATAGCAAACATCTTTCATATTGATAAAATGCGTCTCACCATGATACTTACCCGGTAAATCAATATTCTTCTCTTCTACTAGATTAACCAATTGCTGTAGTTTACGATCATATGTTTTATAAGTCACTTCTATCATCGTTTCTTCAATATTGGCATCTTCTTTCAGTAATAATTTCATTCATACCCTTCTTTCAATTTGTTATAACCCATTTTATGTTTGCTAAATCTTAAAATCAACACATCCTTAGCGAAGTGCATTGAATCAAATCTCAAATGCAAAAAAAGGTATAAAAAAAGCACCAACGCATAAATCGTTGATGCTTCATTTGATACCGGTGGCCGGGGTCGAACCGGCACGTCCGTAAGGACACAGGATTTTGAGTCCAGCGCGTCTGCCAATTCCGCCACACCGGCAAATCAATATAATATTTGCATGTCTTTCAAAAAGCGTGAAAGGCGGTAGTCGGATTTGAACCGGCGATCAAGCTTTTGCAGAGCCATGCCTTACCACTTGGCTATACCGCCATAAATAAAAAAACTGGGATAGCTGGATTCGAACCAACGCATGACAGAGTCAAAGTCTGTTGCCTTACCGCTTGGCTATATCCCAATAAAAAAGGGCGAGTGATGGGAATCGAACCCACGAGTGTCGGTGCCACAAACCGATGCGTTAACCACTTCGCCACACCCGCCAAAATAATAATATTAGTAAAAACAGGGACAGTAGGAATCGAACCCACAATGACGGTTTTGGAGACCGTAGTTATACCGTTTAACTATGTCCCTATCCAAGTAATATCCCATAGTTTAAAAAAGATAAATGGAGGGAGAAGGATTTGAACCTTCGAACCCGAAGGAACGGATTTACAGTCCGCTGCGTTTGGCCACTTCGCTATCCCTCCGTATGGTCCGAGACAGATTTGAACTGCCGACACCTTGAGCTTCAATCAAGTGCTCTACCAACTGAGCTATCAGACCATATTAATAATATTTTAAACTAACGGTCCCGACGGGAATCGAACCCGCGATCTCCTCCGTGACAGGGAGGCGTGATAACCGCTACACTACGGGACCAAGTATTTGTAAAACAAAATTCTAATGGAGAATGAGGGGCTCGAACCCCCGACATCCTGCTTGTAAGGCAGACGCTCTCCCAGCTGAGCTAATTCTCCTAGAATAATGACCCGTACGGGACTCGAACCCGTGTTACCGCCGTGAAAGGGCGGTGTCTTAACCGCTTGACCAACGGGCCATAAAATATTTTTTTACGGAGAGTAAGGGATTCGAACCCTCGAAACAGTTTCCTGTTTACACGATTTCCAATCGTGCTCCTTCGGCCTCTCGGACAACTCTCCAAGGCAAGGAACTCTACCAACTCCGCAAGTAGGACTCGAACCTACGACATCTTGATTAACAGTCAAGCGCTACTACCAACTGAGCTATTGCGGAATATTAATACTGCATGGCAACGTCCTAGTCTCACAGGGGGAAACCCCCAACTACATTCGGCGCTAAGAAGCTT
>NZ_JBOEQF010000245.1:0-3173 GCF_050689315.1 Aerococcus sp. L_32 | reverse complement strand
AAATTCAGCAACCCTACAAGTGACGATACAGGTCGCAGCCTTTTATTTTGGCTTAACCCTATTAAAAGTAGCCGTTTATTATTTTAGAGACTTTACCTTCAAATTGACGGCAGAAAAAACAGTAGCCAATATGCGAAATACTGTCTACCAAAAAGTAATGCACTTAGGTATGCGGTACTTTGACCAAACACCGAACGGGTCAGTGGTTTCACGGGTGACTAACGATACCGAAACCATTAAAGAATTTTGGCAAGTATTCCTGTCATTCTTCGACGGTTTACTGAATATTGTGGCTATTACTTATGCCATGTTTACCCTAGATGCTGGCTTGGCTCTTGTCTTTATGGCCTTTGTACCAGTAATGTTAATTTTGATTTATATCTACCAACGTCAATCGACCTTTATTTATGGCCGGATGCGAGTAGCGCTGTCTACTTTGAACGCGAAATTAAGCGAATCCATTTCTGGGATGAATATCATTCAAAACTATGGTCAACAAAAACGTCTAATGCAAGAATTCGATGATGTTAACCAAACTTATGTAAGAGCGCGTGTGGGCATGTTCAAAATGAATGCCTTGTTACTACAACCAGCGATCAACTTACTTGAAGCCATTGCCTTGGTCCTTGTCTTGTATATTTTTGGTTTCCAAGACTTGCAAGGGGTAGCCATAAATGTCGGGGTCGTTTACGCCTTTACTTCATACGCGAAATCCTTTTTCCAACCTATGGGTCAAATGATGGACTCTCTATCAATCTTCCAAGACGGTATGGTATCTGGCTCACGAGTATTGGCCTTACTGGACAATCCGGAAATGGCGCCCGTTTCTAATCCAGGAGCAGCTGGTAAAGTGTCTGAAGGGCATATTCAAATCAAGGACTTATCATTCTCATACGACGAGAAAAAACAAGTCTTACATAATATCAATATCGATATTAAACCAGGACAAACAGTAGCCTTTGTTGGTCAAACCGGTTCAGGCAAATCGTCGATTATCAATGTCTTGATGCGGTTCTATGAATTCAATCAAGGGGATATTTTAATTGACGGCCAATCTATTAAAGATATTCCGATAACCCAATTACGGGAAGACATCGGTCTGGTCTTACAGGATTCCTTCATGTTCTACGGTGATATCGCTGAAAATATCCGTCTGCACGGAGACTATTCTGATGATATGGTCAGAGCTGCAGCCCAATTCGTCAAAGCTGATGACTTTATTGAATCATTAGATGACGGCTATCACGCCAAAGTAATTGAAGGCGGAGCAGCATTCTCTACAGGCCAAAAACAATTGTTATCATTTGCCCGGTCAATCTTACGAGAACCTAAAATTTTGGTATTAGACGAAGCAACAGCCAATATCGATACCGAAACAGAGCAGAAAATCCAATCTGGTTTAGCTAATATGCGACTAGGTCGGACAACCATTATCATCGCCCATCGTTTATCAACAATTAAAGATGCAGACCAAATTATTGTCCTTAAAAATGGCCACATCATCGAGCATGGAAACCATGACGACTTGATTGCACAAGGTGGCACATATTATAATATGTATCAGTTGCAGACCTATTCGGATGCACATCAAGATATAGATGAAGGGGAAACCGATGATTTATAATATTTTACTGACTTTAATATGCTGGTTTATCCGGTTAATTAATGGTCCAACTAAGATTGATATTGATGAGGCCTTCGATCCAGAAGCCAATTACCTAGTAGTTGGCCCTCACCGTTCAATCCTTGATCCAATCTTCATTGCCATGGCATTACGTCCTAAGCAAATGGCGTTTATGGCGAAGAAAGAATTATTAGCCAATAAATTTTTAACCTGGTTCTTCACAACCATCAACATCATTCCAGTTGACCGTGAAAACCCAAGCGCCTCAAGCATTAAACAAGCCGTTCGAACCATTAAAGAAGGCGAGAAATATGTAGGACTTTTCCCAACAGGCTCTCGCTACTCAGATGAAATCAAAGACGGCGCCGTTTCAATGGCCAAGATGGGTAAGGCAGAAATCTTGCCCGTTACCTACCAAGGGCCCATTGGTATTCGTGATTTATTCACTTGGAAAAAGGCCAACCGCGCCAAGGTACGTGTGGGTAAACCTATTCAATTACCAGATGTTAAACGATTAACCGATGAAGACAACAAGGCAATCAATCAAGCCATAAAAGATGCTTTCATCGAAAACGACCGTATTTTAGATCCAAATTATACCTACGATTTAGCCGGTGCAGTCGCTAATCGTGATGCGAAGCACGCTAAAAAAGCTAAAAAATAAATCGGCAATATAAGCGTTTAACAAAGGCAGGAAAAAGATTTTTACAGAAAGGATGACAAGATGACAAGAGGCACATTTTGGAAACAAGTTTTCTTGCATACCATTCAAAACATTAAATTGTATGTGGGGGCAGAAGCCAAGTTATTACTCTTAACCGTCATCATTTACGGTGTAGCCTTTTGGGCCTTAGACATTCACTTGGCCTGGTTAATGGCTATTGGGATTAGTCTAGTAGCCTTACTGCCAGTTATTGGTGCAGGCGTTGTCTTTATTCCTTGGATATTGATTGAGTGGTTGCAGGGGGATACCTATGTAGGTTGGTGGCTATTTGCCATTTACCTGGGTGTTGAATTATTGACCGAAATCTTGCAGCCACTACTCATCGGTAAAGATTTAAAATTACCTTTTTGGTTGCCCATAGTCGTAACATTAATGTGTACCGTCGCCTTTAACTTATTTGGGGTCATGGTCGCGGGGCTAATCATCCCTTTGATATCAGCCTATTTCCAAGTAAAAGAAATCGAACGCGCGGAAATCTATGACAACAAATAATCAAAACGAGAGATCTGTATAAAAGCAGGTCTCTTTTTAATTTGTAAAGGGCGTTCAGAAACATGTGAGAATTTTCCTATCATGCCTTAGCGGTGAAAAAAGAATGAATAGTCAGACACGGAATTAAACCATGGCTAATTCCGTGCCCACTGCCTTGAAGGTAATGATAGAAAAAGCATAGCTGAAGGCTTATTCATTAACTATAATAATATTTCTCGCCTTAAGCCCGGACTCACATCCGCATGTCGATCTCGGCAGTGCAGACAGGTGTCCACTTCACAATAGTTTGTGTCACACTTTGGATGCCACGGCACATTTTTCCTGTGTTTACTG
>NZ_JBOEQF010000244.1:0-3174 GCF_050689315.1 Aerococcus sp. L_32 | reverse complement strand
GACGGATATCGTAATACTTGTAGTAGCAGCTGATGATGGTGTAATGCCACAAACCGTTGAGGCGATTAACCATGCCAAAGCAGCGGGTGTACCGATTATCGTTGCAGTAAACAAAATCGATAAACCAACAGCTAATCCTGACCGTGTAATGCAAGAGTTAACTGAATATGGCCTAATTTCTGAAGAGTGGGGTGGGGACACAATCTTCGTAAACATCTCAGCTAAATTCGGTCAAAATGTAAGTGACTTACTAGAAATGATTTTATTAGTTGCAGATGTAGAGGAATATAAAGCTGTTCCAAACCGTTTAGCTTTAGGTTCTGTAATCGAAGCGCGTCTTGACCCATCTAAAGGTGCTATTGCGACATTATTAGTCCAAGAAGGTACATTACGTGTTGGGGACCCAATCGTTGTTGGTGATACACATGGACGTGTCCGTGTTATGACTAACGATACTGGTCGTCGTATCAAGCAAGCTGGCCCATCAACACCAGTTGAAATCACTGGTTTACAAGAATCACCACAAGCTGGTGACCGCTTTGTGGCCTTTGATGACGAAAAAACAGCCCGTGCCGTCGGTGAAGAACGTGCGAGCCGTGCCTTACAAGAACGTCGTCAAGCAAACCATGCTGTAACCTTAGACAACTTATTCGAAACGCTACAAGAAGGCGAATTGAAATCAGTCAATGTCATTATCAAAGGGGACGTTCAAGGTTCTGTTGAGGCCTTAGCTGGAAGCTTGAAGAAAATCGAAGTTGAGGGTGTTAAAGTAAACATCGTTCACCAAGCTGTTGGTGCAATCAACGAGAGTGATATTACTTTAGGTCAAGCGTCACAAGCCTTAATCATTGGTTTCAACGTGCGTCCTACACCACAAGCTAAATTACAAGCAGATGCTGATGAAGTAGAAGTACGTCTATACAACATTATCTACGATGCAATTAATGACGTAGAATCAGCGATGACAGGTATGTTAGACCCTGAATTCGTTGAAGAAGTAACCGGTACTGTACAAGTTCGTGAAACTTACAATGTATCTAAAGTAGGTACAATTGTTGGTGGTTACGTATTAGATGGTACAATCTACCGTAACTCACAAGTTCGTATCATCCGCGATTCAATTGTCATCTATGATGGTCAATTAGGTTCGTTACGTCGCTTTAAAGATGATGTGAAAGAAGTATCTCGTGGATTCGAACTAGGTTTAACAATTGAAAACTACAACGATATTAAAGTAGATGACGAGATTGAAGCATACCGTATGGTTGAAGTGAAGAAAAAATAGAGGTGATGCACAATGGCAAAATTTAGAGCTGAACGTGTAAGTCAAGAGATCCTTCGCGACGTCAATGACATCTTGAGAAAGACTGTCAAAGACCCTCGTGTTGAAGGTGTTACAATTACTGATGTAGAAGTTACTGGTGACTTACAACAGGCAACTATTTTCTACACTACATTGAGTGAATTAGCCAGTGAACGTGAAAAAGCACAAAAAGGATTGGAAAAATCTAGTGGTTTAGTTCGTTCTGAAATTGGTAAACGCCTAAATATCTATAAAACACCGGAAATATTCTTTGAACGCGACCGTTCAATTGAATATGGTAACCATATCGACCAATTGCTAGCACAATTAAATAAAAAAGATGATTTTGATAGCATGTCTGACGCTGAGTCAGATAAGTTAGTCGATTAATATGCAGAAAGGCCTCAGAATTACAGCAAGTATGCTGCAATTCTGGGGCTTTTTTTATTGAGTGTAAGGTTGATTTTCGTATTGAATCTTCGAAATATGGGGCGGAAATGCTGATATATAGACCTTTAGCGTGGTGAAATATAGCTATTTTTCAAAAAAAAATTGTTACATACAATGTCATAAATATAACTTATTAAAATATGCAAGAATCCATGAAAGTGCTATGAATGTTGTTAGACTGGGAATGCGGCGAATTGTAATAATTGAGACGTAAATATTAAAAATTACAAAACATTTCAGTCCATTTAAAGCCCCTTAACGAATGGGTTTATAGGGTTTCTTTTTGAATCCACACCGTGTAGTATATTGCATGTAGTCGAAACAGTGGCTAAATAAACAACTTAGCAATAGCTAAACATATAAGGAGTTTTACTTAACATGAAATTTAACAAAACGATTTTAGGAACAACATTTGCATTGTCAGCATTATTTGCGACAGCAGGATTTAATACTGAAGAAGCGAAAGCAGCGGAATGGACAGCGCGTAGCGTTGAAGAGGTTTCAGCTGATATCGAAGCAGTTGATGAATCAACATCTGAATACACTGTCGTATACGGTGACACTTTATCAGTGATTGCTAATGCTGCAGGTGTAGATGTGAACACATTAGTTCAAATCAACGAAATTGAAAATGCTGATTTAATCTTCCCATCTAACTCTATTTCATTCACTAAAAATGATGAAGGTGAAGTAAACGAAGTTGTAGTAGAAGATGCTAACAAGAAAAAAGAAACTTACAAAGTAGAAGAAGAAACAGTTGAAAAATCTGAAACTGAAGAAGTAGCAGAAGAAACAACTGTTGAACCAGTAGCATATGAAGCCGAAGAAGAAACAGCAACTGTACAAGCAACTTCATATGAAGCTGAAGAAGTAACTGAAACAACTGAAATAACTGAAGCAACATCTTCAACTTCTTCATACTCAGCAGCAGAAGAGATCCCTTACCAAGTATTACAAGTAGTTGAAACTGAAGCTGGTCCAAGCTACTCTGAAAAAGCAGCAGTATTCTCTGTAATCCTTAACCGTGCAAACTCAGGTAACTGGGGTGGTACTACATTATCAGCAGTAGTTAACGCATCTGGTCAATTTGAAGTTGTTTCAAATGGTATGGCAGCTAGCGCTACAGTATCAGAAGAAACTTACCAAGCGGTTAACGATGTATTAACTAACGGTGTAACTACATCAGCTGAATCATTCCGTGCCTCAGGTGATGGCGTGACAAACGTATTCTTCTAATTTAAATTCAAAAACAATAAACAAAAAAATCGGGAGCTCTGTAGAGGCCCCCAAAAGTTAGACCAAAAATCTAACTTTTGGGGGTCTATTTTTATGGCAAAATATTCACTAGAATTTAAATTGGAAATTGTAAAACATTATCTAGGGAACTACGGTGGCTATCTAGCGGTAGCAAAGAAATATAA
>NZ_JBOEQF010000243.1:0-3183 GCF_050689315.1 Aerococcus sp. L_32 | reverse complement strand
TCCAGGAATTTTCACAAGCCCCCAGTCTCCTGATACATAACGTAGGTATTCAGCTTGGAAACCTAAGGCGCCACCTGTAAAGGTCGTGCAATCGCCGTCAAATCCTGCCTTACATGCAGCGCAGTGGCCACAACCATTGGTAAATGGTACGATAACAAAGTCACCTACTTGGACATTTTTAACTGCTGCCCCAACTTCTTCGACAATTCCAATCGCTTCGTGGCCTGTTTGCGAGCCTGAAGCCTTATCATTAATACCTCGGTACCACCATAAGTCGGATCCACAAACACATGCACGAACAACGCGGATAATGGCATCGTGTGGTGCTTGAATTTGCGGTCGGTCCATGTTAGTGACGGTCATATTTCCTGGTTCATTAAAAATTGCTGCTTTCATATTATTACGCCCTTTCTGATTTTATAATATTCTTTATCAAAATGATTTCGTTTGATTATTCGCTATATCAACTGCCATAATGAAAAGTTTCTGTTGCCACGCCGTCAATCAAGAAATCTGATCCGGTAATAAAGGCGCCATCACTGCTCATTAAGATTGACGCTAGATTAGCCAATTCATCCGCCGTTCCTGGACGACCCGCTGGATTCTTCGCGAACATATCTTTATAGAAATCGCCGCGTGGGTTGTTAAATTAGTCAAGTGCTAAGGGTGTGAAAATAATACCAGGTGAAATCTCATTAATACGGGTACCCTTTTTGTCCTATATAACGGCTTCAGCTATGACCCGTTTCCTCTTTTAGCCAATTGGTAGGCATGGAAAGAGTCCTTGACATTGCCAGTTTAGAACAAGTCTAAATCTAACAATTGGTCTACTGGTGCTGTCGCCAGTAACCGGTCCTCTTCGGCGGTTAAGGCTGGCATCCGGTAGCTTGACTGACTAGAAATAGTGACACCACCACCAGCAGATTTGATGACTTTGCCCACTTCTTCTAGCAAAACGGCTGTCCCATACAAATCTACCTTAAGGATAGTTTCAATGGATGCTTGACTTGGGGACACCCCTGCAGCATTAATCAACAGGTCAATTTCTCCGTAAGATTGCCCTTTTTCAATAAAAGTGGCGATTGAATCCTTATCAGCAATATCAATTTCGGTGGCTTCAATATCAAATCCAGCCCCCTCCAAAGTATCTGCAATCGCGGTGGCATTGTCAATTTTTTTGTCACCAATTAGAATCTTATGGTTAAAGCCGACACGACGGGCAATGGCCATCCCTAACTGACCAGCACCTACTAACAATAGTACACTTTCATTTAAAACCCCCTAGCAAAACCTTGATCATTGCGTCAAGATATGAGAAACTTTGATGCTTTCCTCATGTCTAGGACAACTATACACCTTAGAGTGCACTCTAAGGCAAGGGCCAATCAAGGGGTTGTCAAAGTGATTTGAAAAATAAAAAAGCATGATGGTTAACCTATAGTGGACCCCAAAAGTTAGACTAAATTTTATGAGAGTTGACCGATTGGTCAGCTCTTTTTTAATACATGCAATTTGGCTTAATTCCTGTTGTCGACAATATTCTCATTAACTATAAAATTAAATCCTAAAGCAAGTAATGTTGTAGTAAAAATTAGTCTAATGATTTTCATTTATTAACCCACCCTTTTCTATTTTTAGTCGTTAACATCTGTAAAAATAAACCCTAATCCATGGTCAACTATAGAAACTGAGTTCAAATCTTTTTTAAAGAATATCTTGTTACTAAGTACAAAGCTTTTCTGCTTATCATTTTTTAAGCTTTGAATAAGACTTTCTAAATCTCCATATTCAATAGTAAAAACCTCAATAAAACAGTCGTTATAACATATATCTATTTCAACTACATCTTGAACAGTCACCAACTCCCCTCCTAACTTGTAAAGCGCTTCCATTTTTTTAGTCTTAAATTGTCAAATTAAGTGCAACACAGTTTTATAAAAGATTTCATAAGGTGTTTTCCAATTCAAACATTTTTTGGGACGTGTATTTAATTTCGTTGCCCAACCTTGTATCTCTTCATCAGTTGCATCTGTCAAATCAACACCTTTCGGTGAGTACTCTCTAAGGAGTCCATTTGTATTCTCATTAGATCCTCTTTGCCAAGGGGCATGAGGATCCGGAAAATAAATTTGCGTATTATTTAATTCCTCAGTCAATCGGGCGTGTTGACTGAATTCTTTACCACGGTCAGGTGTAATGGTTTTACAAAAATTAGAATCAATACCTTGTAGTAATTTAATCATTTGGTCAACTACCGGCTTAGAAGCTTTCTTCTCAGATTTACCGATTAGTAATAACCTAGATTTTCTATCAACTAGCGTTACTAAGCACGCTTTACCAGTTTGACCTGCAACTGTATCTGCTTCCCAATGACCAATCTCAGTTCGTTCATTAGCGCTATCTGGTCGTTCATGAATCGTATTGGAGATAGGGATCTTTCCTCTTCTCTCTACGTGATTTTTAGAATGGCGTGTTTTACCTCTGTGTCTTAATTTACGGATAGCACCTCGATTACCGGTTGATAAACCAGGCTCATCGAAGTCGCCACGATAAATTGCACGATAGATAGTATTATAACTGATTTTATTTGTGGAATTTTCAAGGTTCAAACGACCAGAAATTTGTTCTGGAGACCATTGTTCGTTGAGAAATAGCCGTTTGACCAACTGGAAAATAGAGTCTTTATCTAGCGTACGATGTCTGCCACATAGTTGTTTTCTATGTTTATACTCTCCATGAGCAGTTGACGGTGAATAACTACCATCCTTGTTTGAATTACGATGTAATTCTCTTGAGATAGTCGATTTAGAACGGTCCAGGGTCTCGGACATATGCCCGATAGTTTCGCCTTGTTCATACATTAGGAATATTGTTTCTCGCTCATTCATGGTAAGATGTGTGTATGGATTCATAGCTTTCTCCTTCTAATAGTCGGTTGGTACATCTATTTTATAGGAAAACTATGGATCTTTTTTTATTTTATTATTGTTGTTGCACTTAAATTGTAAATTCGTCGTATAAAAAAATTAATTGCATAAAGATAGCCCTAATTTTTAGTGTCAGTTTTGAATCAACTAATATAGACGTATAACGTACATGCTTAGGTATCCAGCTTTTCAAACCTCTCTATACTATATTTATTCCTGTACTGGCAGCACTTTTGAAGGAAAAGGTACCTAATGG
>NZ_JBOEQF010000242.1:0-3194 GCF_050689315.1 Aerococcus sp. L_32 | reverse complement strand
CAGTATAACACAGAGTTTGTGAAATTTCTATGGTTTTTTAACCAATCTTGACGTATCAAAGATAAGTTATTATAGCGGTATCATCTAGTCATTCGAACAAGGCGGATACTAACAAGACAGTAAAAATATGCTATACTAGAGTAGAATTTAAGTGAGGGGATATTTAGATGACAAAACGTATTTTTTCTGGTGTACAACCAAGCGGAACGCCAACAATCGGTAATTATGTTGGTGCTATGAAGCAATTTATCGAATTACAAAACAACTTTGAAGCCTATTACTGTGTCGTAAACCAACATGCCATTACAGTAGCGCAAGATCCTGAGGAGTTACGTAAAAACACACGTTCACTAGCTGCCTTATATATTGCTTTAGGGATTGACCCAGAAAAAGCGACGATCTTTATTCAAAGCCAAGTACCGGCCCATGCACAAGCTGCTTGGATTGTTCAATGTAACACAGCCTTAGGTGAACTAGAGCGTATGACACAATTCAAAGATAAATCAGCTAAACAAGCATCTGTTTCAGCAGGTCTATTAACTTATCCACCATTAATGGTTGCAGACATCATTTTATACCAAACAGATTTAGTACCTGTGGGGGATGACCAAAAACAACATCTTGAATTAACAAGAAACTTTGTTGAACGCTTCAACAATCGTTATACAGGTAAGAAGGAAAGCCCAATTCTAACAATGCCTGAATTTTACGCACCTAAAGAGGGTGGCCGTATTATGAGCTTGCAAGAACCAACCAAGAAAATGAGTAAATCAGACGAAAACAAAAAATCATTCGTTTCATTATTGGATGATCCAAAAACAATTACGAAGAAAATTAAATCTGCAATGACAGATTCTTCTGGTGAAATTTCTTACGATAAAGAAAATAAAGCCGGCGTATCTAACTTGTTAACGATTTATTCTTCATTCGCCAACCGTCCAATTGATGACATCGTCGCTGAGTATCAAGGTGCTGGTTACGGTAAATTCAAACAAGACTTAGCGGATGTCGTGATTTCTATCCTTGAACCAATGCAAGAACGTCACGCAAAATTGATGGCTTCATCTGAATTAGATGACATTTTAGCAGATGGTGCCAAGAAAGCCAATGAAGTAGCCAACGAAACACTGGCTGCCATGGAAAAAGCAATCGGATTTAGATAAGCCGACGAAGCTAATCAAATTTACCAATTCAAATAAACAACTTTCATAGTGTGGTGTTAGCCAACCAACCAAGTTGGCTAGCAACACACTTTTTTCATGAAAAATAGACCGGTTCATTTTATTCTGCCAAAAAGCTTAAACGTGTAAACCCTTATAAAATATGATTGTGAAGAGTGGGCTAAACCGCAAATTAAGCTCCGAACAAGCTCATTAAATAACCGCCAATTTCCCCAAAGTTAGGACCTCACCTAGCTTGTTTTTTTATTTTGAAAAATAGCCCGGCGCTTTCGAATATTTACGGCGTATATAATTAAGTGATAGGGGGCTGAGGGATGAAATTTGCACAAAGAGAAGATGAATCATTTGTCTTCGCAGTAGATCTGATTGACGAAAACGGTCAAAAAGTACCGACAACAGAAAGTTATTATTGCAGCCAGTGTAAGAGGGCTGTTTACTTAAAGAAGGGGAAAGATACGAGACCTCATTTTGCTCACTATGCTAAGACTATTAAGGACCATCATAAGGTGAATGAATCAGACATTCATTTTGACCAAAAGACCATTATTCATGGCAAATTAAAGACGGTTGATATAGAAGGTTATATAGAGCATGCAGTTGAAAAACAAGTGAGGCGGGCCGATATTTATGTGCCCGAGCAAGTCAAGGTTAGTAATAACCTAGCCATCGAATTACAGTATGCCCCAATTTCTGCTGAAGATGTCTTCAAACGCCAAGCGGATTATCAGGATGTAGATTGTCGTGTTCTATGGTTATTAGGCTACCAATCTACTTATCATAGCATTTTTGATAACAACCACAAAGGACCCACTTCTAAGACTTTGAATGCCGTCCGTCCCTTTTTACGGTATGATTACGAGTTTGGTTTTTATCTGCCTTTTTGGCATGAGGCCTTAGGTAAAGTAGTTTTATTGACCGTCAACCTATATGGTCAAGGGCAAAAGCAAATTCGGATGTCCATTGAACGCTATATCAACTACTTCAATGACCATTTCACCTATGAAAAGGGGGACTTTTTGACCAGTTTATTATTTGGCAAAGACCATCCCATAATTAGTCCAGCCCCAAAAGATTTAGCCAAGTTTATTAAGAAAGTTCTTGTTAGTCCAACAGCTAATCAACAAAAGATTCTAGAAATCATTTACCAACGACAAGTTTACTTACAAGAAGCACCAGCGGATTTATATACCTACCAAGCGACCGCAATGTTTTCAAAAGTGGCTGACTGGGCCATTATTCTAGCTTATGTAGCCATTTATCAAAAGAATGACCCAGATTTTGAGCGGACCCATTTTGCCCAATTCGCCAATGTACTATTCGATAATCAGCTGGTCATTGAACATCCATTATTTACCAAAGAAATCATTATTTCATGGCTGATGTGGCTGTTTGCTAATTACGAAAATAGCTAGCATATTAATGTAGAAACCAACCTTCGTGTGTTAAAATGAAAATACTATTAAAAAACGGAGGTATATTATGGCAAAAATTTTTGAAGTAAAACCTAGAAATGAAGTAGACAGTGCGTTTCAATGGGACTTAACTAGTATCTTCCCAGATGATCGAGCTTTTGAGAATGCCTTAAGTGGATTCCCAAAAAAAGCGGATGCTTTTCAAGGCTATAAAGGCACTCTAGATCAAGGCGCTGACCAAGTGGTAACCGTATTAGAGGCCTTATTAGCGGTGAGCCGTGAATTGGAATCCCTATACGTTTATGCACATTTAAAACATGACCAAGATACAGGAGACAACAAGTACCTAACTTACAACAGTCAAGCAGGTGCCTTACTTGCTCAAGTTAGTGAAAAGATCTCTTGGTTTGAACCAGAAGTATTAGCAGTATCTGAAGATGTACAAAAAACTTTGGAAGACCACTCTGAATACGGTCACTTCTTCCGTGAGTTATTTGCGAAGAAGGCGCATGTCTTATCACCAAATGAAGAGGCTTTACTTGCTGGTGCTAGCGAAATCTTTGGTGTCTCTTCAACAACTTTCTCACTTTTAAACAATGCT
>NZ_JBOEQF010000241.1:0-3196 GCF_050689315.1 Aerococcus sp. L_32 | reverse complement strand
ACACTTGACAGGCATTGCTATCTTGGTATAAAATTTAATAGTTGTCATCTAAACATGACGACTTTTGTTAGGATAGCTCAGCTGGATAGAGCAACGGTCTTCTAAACCGTAGGTCGTGGGTTCGAATCCCACTCTTAACACTATATAAAAACCCTCACTACTTAGATAGTGAGGTTTTTTTGTTTCAGCATATTTATTTACCTTGATCGCAATGCCTAGCTTCATATTTTCGATTGGTAGTGCCCTTGTTTAAATCTTGAAATAGTTTGTTGGGGTCTACCTGTGTCTTTTGCAATTTTATTTCTATTTTCAGTTTCTAATAACTCTTTGATTATTTATAAGTTTGCTATATTTTGAAAATGAAAATGGCACGATACAAAGTAATATTTTGCTAGTTAGTATAGAATAAAATGGGCTGAGACACACGGATAAATAGGGCACTGTACCAATTTTCGGGCTTTTTTATGGGCTCTTTTTTTCGTGAAATTATAAAAGTTACCTAAAAATACACCTATTTTCAGAATTCTCAACTAATCCTACAGTCCAATATCAGATTTAGCTTTAGATTTTATTTTTTTCTTAGTCACGACAATATGGATATGTAGGGTGGTTTGCTATAATAAAAGTGTGGAGGTAGGCCAAATTTTACTTAAGTTTAATCTTGTATACATGAAATAGTTAACCTTTTGTAAAGATACGACATTTAAGCCTTGCAATTTGATTTGTTATGATAAAATAGTTATAAGATAAATGGGAGGTAGGACCATGAAAAAAGTATATTCATTATTAGGTATTTCTTTATTAGCTTTATCATTGGCGGCTTGTGACAATGTTGATTCTGCTTTGGGTATGTATTCAGATGAAACGTCATCAAGTGAAGAAAGTGCTTCTTCTTCAACCTCGTCTGAGAGTGCTTCTTTAAATGTTGTAGAAGCTGATAGCTCTTCTTCAAGTGAGGCATCTACTGATACTGATTTAGAAGCTTCAAGCGACGATACTGTAGCGTCAAGTGATGAAACAATACAAATTTCTGAAGAAGTTGTGGCGGATTCATCGGTAGCGAGTGAAGCTGCAACTGCACAAGCCATGACAACTGATGAGATTGAATCCTCTATCATTGCAGCAGAACCTGAAAAAACTTCACCATCTTCAGAAGCGGTACCATCTAGCGAAGTGGAAGATCAAGGGACTCACGCAAGTTCTAGTCAAGCAGAAGGTAATCAAGGCGCTTTCGACAATACACGTGCGCGTGATTTGTTGGCTGAAGCAGCGCCATTAATTTCTGCAGATTCGCAAGGTGCATACCAATCTGACGAATATTTCTTCTTACCAACATTGGTGAATGAAGATTTAGCACAAATAGATGTTTACCGTCAATCTCCTGATGGACAAGGACATACAAACCTGATTGCAACTTACCGTTATGATGCTTATTCAGGCACTTTAATGGTGATGGATGTTGTGAGTGGTACTTGGCAAAATACGGGACAATAGAATCGCTTAGTGCATACAAATAAATTTAAGGCTGGTGATTTATAATTGGTGCTAAAGGGTATATAGCATGCGATTTAACCACCAGTTTTTATTTGCTTTAAATCAGGAAGAAAACTTGTTAAATAGCCCTAAATTAAGTAGTATTAAGAGTAAAGAATTGAGGTGGCAAGAGTGAAAGACAAATTGAAAGATCGTATTATTCCAATGACCCTAGCCTCGGTTAATCAGGCAAATATTGCTGGTAGTGCTGCAGAAATGTCCTATTACTTTCTACTATCTCTGTTTCCGCTATTGATGATGATTGCTAACATTATACCGATGTTACCATTTGATCCAGATTCAGTTGTTGGATTACTTGAAACGTTATTGCCTGACCAGGTAGAGCCTATTATTGTGCCTACTTTGGAGTCTTACCTATCATCAGACACTACAGGTGCGCTTTCAGTTTCCTTCATATTAATTCTATGGTCAGGGTCTACCGCATTTGGAACAGTGCAAAATATTTTAAACCGAACTTATGGCATCACAGACAAGCCAAACTTTATAGTTTCTAGGCTGTTTTCATTTGCCATTGCCTTTGTATTGGTCTTGTTTGCGGCAGCTTTGAGTGTCCTGTTCGTATTTGGGCAAACACTTTTAGAAGCAGTGAACCAATTTATAGACGTGCCAATGCAATTGTTTGATATCTTTACCAGTGTAAAATGGCCAATTCTATTGCTTGTTTTGATTATGGTATTTACTTTTATCTACCAATTCATTCCGCATCACAAGTACCCGATTAAGTTCGCGGTACCAGGAGCGATTGTAGCGACACTGCTTTCAGCTGTTCTATCGGGTGGATTTTCATTCTATGTGAATAATTTTGGTGGTTCGTCAGTTTCAAACGGGACTATTGGGGTCTTCATTGTATTAATGATTTACCTTTGGTTAACATCTATCGTGTTGATTGCAGGTGCAATGATTAACCATATTATTTACCGTTTAAACAATTTGGAAGAGTTTATCGATTCGAGTCCAAATTACCATACAACAACATCTGCGAGTTTCCCTTTTATGGACAAAAAGACAATCGCATTAGGTACATTAAAGCGTCAACCAGGAGATATCGTTATTACGGATAATCCTGCACGACCACAAGGAAATAGAGATTAAAGGGGCGCATTATTTTGGAAAAACGTTCGTCAAATCGGCGATTAAAGAAGAAACCAACGAGTAGAGTCGATATCACTATCGTCATATGCGTCATGTTGTTAGCTTTGGTGAGTATCGTGACTATTTTTTCAACTACCTATTTACAATATGATTCAGGTTCCTATTCACAAACTATTATGCAAATTGCTTGGTTTGCGGTCGGGGCTGTAGCGGCAGCTGTTGTGATGCAGCTTGACCGGAAAACTTTGTATCATTTTGCACCGGTAGCATACGGGTTAGGGCTAGTTTTACTCGTATTAGTATTGATTTTCTATGATCGTGAATTGGCCGTGACCAATGGGGCGCATTCATGGATTACCATAGGACCTTTATCTCTTCAACCATCCGAGTTAATGAAGGTTGCCTATATCATCATGATGGCTTATTTAGTTCAAGGCTACAATGATGACGGCCGTCGTCTAGGTGTTGAGGACATGGATATGATGGAACGGGTTAAATTCGATGGCCGATTTTTACTGAAAATTACGTTATGGACCATCCCGCCGGTTGT
>NZ_JBOEQF010000240.1:0-3198 GCF_050689315.1 Aerococcus sp. L_32 | reverse complement strand
AGTATTTTCGTTACTAAGAGATGAATACTTAGCCCAAAAATAATCATAAACTTAATAAATATATAAGGACCTGAATAATTCATAGTTTTACTAATAGTCTTTCCTATGAAAGTGAATTAACTTGCTTTTTTTCCTTCCCTTATCTATAATAAGTTTTACATTAAAATAAGAAGTGCGGGAGTAACTGGCAGTTTTTTACTGCTACAGTGCCACCAAACGTAGATAATTTATCTGCTGGTGCTGTATTAAATAGTGAGACGCATACGGAAGTGAGTGAGTTTTTCCGTATGCGTCTTTTTTTTATCTCACTCCAAAAGCATAGAAAGGACAGAAAATGGATTATTATAAAGAAAGTAATGAAACGGTATTGTCGTCTCTGAATACCTCTACAGAAGGCATATCGACGGAGGAAGCCAAGAAGAGGCAAGAAGAACAAGGCTTCAATGAGATTTCTAGAAAAGAAAGACAATCGACCTTTTCTATGTTTATAGATACCTTTAAAGATCCCATGGTTATTGTCTTACTTATTGTGGCTATTGTGCAGATTGTTTTAGGAGAAGCTGTTGAATCTCTTATTATCTTTGCGGTGCTTATCATTAACTCCATTTTAAGTGTCGTCCAGACGAAAAAAGCAGAGGATTCTCTCGAATCATTGAGGCAAATGGCCACTCCGACGAGTACCGTCATTAGAAATGGTCGTCCACAAAATGTCGAGGCTAGAGAACTGGTTAAAGGAGATATTGTTCTTTTAGAAGCGGGAGACAATATTCCAGCAGACGGAAGACTGATTGAAGCGGAATCTCTTCAAGTCGTAGAAGGGGCATTAACAGGTGAATCGGTTGCTTCAGATAAATTCGTTGATAAGCTGGAAGAAGATGCCCCTCTTGCGGATAGAAGTAATATGACTTATAGTGGCACGCTTGTCACTTACGGTAGAGGAAAAATGGTTGTCACAGCTATTGGAGAAGAAACAGAAATGGGTAAAGTCGCCCAGTTGATTCAAAGTGCAGAAGCCAAACAAACCCCTCTCCAACGAAAGCTGGAAGATTTCAGTAAAAAACTGGGTATTGGTATTCTGATTTTATCCATTCTCATTTTTGCTATTCAAGCTGTTCGAATCTTCTTAGGAGATTCACAAGACTATACTGTTCCATTAGTTAACGCCTTTATGTTTGCGGTAGCTGTGGCTGTTGCGGCTATTCCTGAAGCTCTCCAATCCATCGTAACGATTGTCTTATCTGTTGGAACAAATAAAATGGCTAAGCAACATGCCATTATTAGACAATTGCCCGCAGTTGAAACACTGGGCTCAACTAGTGTTATCTGTACTGATAAAACAGGTACTTTAACTCAGAATAAAATGACGGTAGTGGATGCATTTATTCCAAATGGTGAATCAAACTTGTTCTCAGGGGATAAGCAAACGTGGTCAGAGTCTGAAAGATTACTCATGCAAATAGCCGTACTAGCGAATGATTCCAATATTGATGAAAAAGGGGAATCGAGCGGTGATCCGACGGAAGTGGCTTTAGTTGCTTACAGTAACAAGCAAGATGCACCCTATGAAGAAATCCGTAAGAAATACCCGCGTTTACTCGAGCTGCCTTTTGATTCAAGCAGAAAGAGAATGTCCACTGTCCATGAAATCAATGGTGAAAAACGCCTCTTAACAAAAGGTGGGCCAGATATTATCTTCGACTTGTGCTCACGTATTAAGCTGAACGGTGAAATTGTCGAATTAACAGAAGAACGATTAGAGACTCTCAAAGCGCAAAACGAAAAGTTCTCTGACCAGGCCTTTCGTGTGTTAGCTTTCGCTTACAAGCCTATTGAAAAAGATACTATTGAAGTTGAAGACGAAAGTGACTTAATCTTTGTCGGTTTACTTGCAATGATCGATCCTCCTAGAGAAGAAGTCTATCATGCCGTTCAAGATGCTGAACATGCTGGCATTAAAACAGTTATGATTACGGGTGACCACAAAACAACCGCTCGTGCTATCGGACGTGACTTAAACATCTTTAAGGAAGGCGATCTAGCTTATACTGGACAAGAATTAGACGCGTTAAGTGATGAAGAACTAATGAACAACTTAGAAAAAATATCAGTTTATGCGCGTGTCACTCCTGAAAACAAAATCAGAATTGTTGATGCTTGGCAAAAGAAAAACCAGGTAACAGCTATGACTGGTGATGGAGTCAATGACGCCCCTGCATTAAAACAAGCTGATATCGGAATCGCAATGGGAAGCGGAACAGACGTTGCTAAAGATGCCTCTGCTATGATTTTAACAGACGATAATTTTGTTTCTATCGTTCATGCGGTTGCTGTCGGGCGTACGGTTTACAGTAATATTAAAAAAGCTATTGCTTACCTATTCTCAGGTAACTTAGGTGCTGTTATTGCGATTTTAGTTGCTTTATTACTCAATTGGGTTAACCCCTTTACAGCATTACAATTACTCTTTATTAACTTAGCTAATGATTCCCTTCCTGCTATTGCTTTGGGATTAGAACCTAGAGAACCTAACGTCATGAATGAATCACCGAGAGATCCTGATGAGTCTATTTTCTCAGGAAAAACCTTAAGCACAGTTATATTCCGGGGTTCTTTAATCGGTCTAGCGGTTATCATTTCTCAGTTTATTGGGTTGCAGTACTCAGCTGAGATAAGTGTAGCGATGGCCTTTACAACACTTATTTTATCTAGAACATTGCAAGTATTCCCTGCGCGTTCGACTACTCAAACTAGTTTTGAAGCAGGATTCTTTACTAACAAATTTATATTAATGGCCTTTATTGCTTGTTTAGGTCTATATGGTATCACTCTTTTACCGGTTGTTAGAGGGGTATTCTCAGTCCCAGATACTTTTGGCTTAATGCATTGGGCTATTGCAACAGGATTGGCCTTATCTACAACTGTACTGATGGAATTGAAGAAAAAAGTTTTCCCCGCTAAATAAATTAATACGTTTTAAATACAGAGCATGAAAAGGAGTCTGGGACAAAAGGTCCCGGATTCTGAATCAAAAGAGAACTTACAATTTCTGTCTTGTAAATTGCATGTTCTCTTATTTTAATGTTTAGATTTTTGCGAAAATATGTAACATGAACAGTACAAAAGCCACCTTGCTGCAAATAGGGTGGCTTTTTATCGCTATTTTTGTATTAATTTAACTTTTACCTGAATAATTCATCT
>NZ_JBOEQF010000239.1:0-3201 GCF_050689315.1 Aerococcus sp. L_32 | reverse complement strand
GTACTTGACAGGCATTGCTATCTTGGTATAAAATTTAATAGTTGTCATCTAAACATGACGGCTTTTGTTAGGATAGCTCAGCTGGATAGAGCAACGGTCTTCTAAACCGTAGGTCGTGGGTTCGAATCCCACTCTTAACACTATATAAAAACCCTCACTACTTAGATAGTGAGGTTTTTTTTGTTTCAGCATATTTATTTAGCTTGATCGCAATGCCTAGCTTCATATTTTCGATTGGTAGTGCCCTTGTTTAAATCTTGAAATAGTTTGTTGGGGTCTACCAGTGTCTTTTGCAATTTTATTTCTATTTTCAGTTTCTAATAACTCTTTGATTATTTTTAAGTTTGCTATATTTTGAAAATGAAAATGGCACGATACAAAGTAACATTTTGCTAGTTAGTATAGAATAAAATGGGCTGAGACACACGGATAAATAGGGCACTGTACCATTTTTCGGACTTTTTTATGGGCTCTTTTTTTCGTGAAATTATAAAAGTTACCTAAAAATACACCTATTTTCAGAATTCTCAGCCAATCCTACAGTCCAATATCAGATCTAGCTTTAAGATCTTTATTTATTTTCCTAGTCTCATCAATATGGCTATGCAGGGTGGTTTGCTATAATAAAAGTGTACTGGCAGGCCAAATTTTACTACAGTGTAATCTTCTATACATGAAATAGTTAACGTTTTGTAAAGATACAACATTTAAGGCTTGCAATTTGATTTGTTATGATAAAATAGTTATAAGATAAATGGGAGGTAGGACCATGAAAAAAGTATATTCATTATTAGGTATTTCTTTATTAGCTTTATCTTTAGCGGCTTGTGACAATGTCGATTCTGCATTGGGTATGTATTCAGATGAAACGTCGTCAAGTGAAGAGAGTGCATCTTCTTCAATATCGTCTGAGAGTGCTTCTTTAAATGTGGTAGAATCTGACAGTACATCTTCAAGTAATGTGTCTGCGGATGCTGATTCAGAAGCATCAAGCGAAGATACTACAGCGTCAAGTGATGAAACAACACAATCTTCGGAAGAAGTTGTGGCGGATTCATCGGTAGCGAGTGAAGCTGCAACTGCGCAAGCGATGACGACTGAAGAGATTGAATCTTCTATCATTGCAGCAGAAGCTGAAAAAACTTCACCGTCTTCAGAAGTAGTACCATCTAGCGAAGTGGAAGATCAAGGGACTTACGCAAGTTCTAGTCAACCAGAAGGTAACCAAGGGGCTTTCGATAATACACGTGCGCGTGAATTATTGGCTGAAGCAGCACCTTTAATTTCCGCACATTCTCAAGGTGCATACCAATCTGACGAATATTTCTTCTTACCAACATTGGTAAATGAAGATTTAGCACAAGTAGATGTTTACCGTCAATCTCCTGATGGACAAGGACATACAAACCTGATTGCAACTTACCGTTATGATGCTTATTCAGGTACTTTAATGGTGATGGATGTTGTGAGTGGTACTTGGCAAAATACGGGACAATAGAATCGCTTAGTGCATACAAATAAATTTAAGGCTGGTGATTTTAATTGATGCTAAAGGGTATATAGCATTCGATTTCAACCACCAGTTTTTTATTTGCTTTAAATCAGGAAGAAAACTTGTTAAATACCCCTAAATTAAGTAGTATTAAGAGTAAAGAAGTGAGGTGGCAAGAGTGAAAGAAAAATTGAAAGATCGTATTATTCCAATGACCTTAGCCTCGGTTAATCAGGCCAATATCGCTGGCAGTGCTGCAGAAATGTCTTATTACTTTCTACTATCTCTGTTTCCACTATTAATGATGATTGCCAATATAATTCCGATGTTACCGTTTGATCCGGATTCAGTTGTTGGACTACTTGAAACGTTATTGCCTGACCAGGTGGAGCCTATTATTGTGCCTACTTTGGAGTCTTACTTAACATCAGACACTACAGGGGCGCTTTCAGTTTCCTTCATATTAATTCTATGGTCAGGGTCTACTGCTTTTGGAACAGTGCAAAATATTTTAAACCGAACTTACGGCATCACAGACAAGCCAAACTTTATAGTTTCTAGGCTATTTTCATTTGCCATTGCCTTTGTATTAGTCTTGTTTGCGGTAGCTTTGAGTGTTCTCTTCGTATTTGGGCAGACACTTTTAGAAGCGGTAAACCAATTTATAGACGTGCCAATGCAATTGTTTGATATTTTTACCAGTGTAAAATGGCCAATTCTATTGCTTGTTTTGATTATGGTATTTACTTTTATCTACCAATTCATTCCGCATCACAAGTATCCGATTAAGTTCGCGGTACCAGGAGCGATTGTAGCAACACTGCTTTCAGCTGTTCTGTCGGGAGGATTTTCATTTTATGTGAATAATTTTGGTGGTTCGTCAGTTTCTAACGGGACTATTGGGGTATTCATTGTATTAATGATCTACCTTTGGTTAACATCTATCGTGTTGATTGCAGGTGCCATGATTAACCATATTATTTACCGTTTAAACAATGTGGAAGAGTTTATCGATTCGAGTCCAAATTACCATACAACAACATCTGCGAGTTTCCCTTTTATGGATAAAAAGACGATCGCATTAGGTACATTAAAGCGTCAACCAGGAGACATCATTATTGCAGATAATCCTGCGCGACCACAAGGAAATAGAGATTAAAGGGGCGCATTATTTTGGAAAAACGTTCGTCAAATCGGCGATTAAAGAAGAAACCAACGAGTAGAGTTGATATCACTATCGTCATATGCGTCATGTTGTTAGCTTTAGTGAGTATCGTGACTATTTTTTCAACGACATATTTACAATATGATTCAGGTTCTTATTCCCAAACTATTATGCAAATAGCTTGGTTTGCGGTCGGGGCTTTAGCGGCAGCTGTTGTGATGCAGCTTGACCGGGAAACCTTGTATCACTTTGCGCCGGTAGCATATGGATTAGGGCTAGTTTTACTCGTATTAGTATTGATTTTCTATGACCGTGAATTGGCCGTGACCAATGGGGCGCATTCATGGATTACCATTGGACCTTTATCCCTTCAACCATCCGAATTAATGAAGGTTGCCTATATCATCATGATGGCTTATTTAGTTCAAGGCTACAATGATGAAGGTCGTCGTCTTGGTGTTGAGGACATGGACATGATGGAACGGGTTAAATTTGACGGTCGATTCTTATTGAAAATCACGTTATGGACCATCCCGCCGGTTGC
>NZ_JBOEQF010000238.1:0-3243 GCF_050689315.1 Aerococcus sp. L_32 | reverse complement strand
AAAGCCAAATCATTCATGGATGAAGGTGCATTAGTTCCTGATGAAGTAACGAATGGTATTGTTGAAGAAAGACTTCAAAAAGAAGATACACAAGCTGGCTTTATGCTAGACGGTTTTCCAAGAACTGAAGCGCAAGCTAAAGAACTTGGCGGTATCATGACTCGCTTAGATCGCGACATTGATGCAGTTATCTACTTAGACGTGCCAGCTGAAACGTTGAAAGAACGTTTATCAGGACGAATCATTTGTCGTAACTGTGGCGCAACATACCACAAAGTTTTGAACAAACCAAAAGTAGACGGCGTATGCGATGTTTGCGGAAGCCATGATTTCTACCAACGTGAAGACGATAAACCTGAAGTTGTTGAGAACAGATTAAATGTTAATCAAGAACAACAACAACCAATCTTAGACTTCTATGAAGATCAAGGTAAGCTTTATCGCATTCCTGGTGATATCGGTATTGACAATGTTTACGCTGAGATCCAAAAGATTTTAGATAAATAATTTTTGTTGCTTTAAGTCGCTAATTATGGTAAGATATTCGGGTTGACTGAACATTTCGTATTTCTATCCTATAATCAATTAGTGATTAAACGAAACAACCACCATTAGGAGGAAAAACTTTGTCAAAAGAAGATATGATCGAAATTGAAGGTACTGTTACTGAAACATTACCTAATGCTATGTTTAAGGTCCAATTGGAAAATGGTTATGAAGTTTTAGCGCATATTTCAGGAAAAATGCGTGTAAACTACATTCGTATTTTGCCAGGTGACCGTGTAAAAGTTGAGATGTCTCCATATGACTTGACGAAAGGTCGTATCACCTACCGATTCAAGTAATGTAGAGATATATAATCGAGGAGGTATAACTGTGAAAGTAAGAGCATCTGTTAAACCAATGTGCGAACATTGTAAAGTTATTCGCCGTAACGGTAAAGTTATGGTTATTTGTTCTAATCCAAAACATAAACAACGCCAAGGCTAATTAAAGATAAATAAAAAGGAGGGTTTTCGTATATGGCTCGTATAGCAGGAGTAGATATTCCACGTGAGAAACGTATCGTTATTGCCTTAACATACATCTATGGTATCGGTAAAACGACTTCTCAAAAAATCTTAGCGCAAGCTGAAATTTCAGAAGATACTCGTGTACGTGACTTAACTAACGATGAGTTAGATCGTTTACGTGCAGCAGTAGATACAATCAAAGTTGAAGGTGACTTACGTCGTGAACGTGCTTTAGACATCAAACGTCTACAAGAGATCGGTTCATACCGTGGTATCCGTCACCGTCGTGGTTTACCAGTTCGTGGTCAAAATACTAAGAACAACGCACGTACGCGTAAAGGTAAAGCTGTCGCAATTCAAGGTAAGAAAAAATAATCTAAAAGGAGGTTAATTACACTATGGCTAAACGTCCAGTTTCACGCAAACGTCGTGTGAAGAAAAATGTCGAAACAGGTGTGGCGCACATCCACTCTACATTTAACAATACTATCGTTATGATTACTGATGAGCATGGTAATGCAATTTCTTGGTCATCTGCAGGTGCTTTAGGATTTAAAGGTTCTCGTAAATCTACTCCTTATGCTGCACAAATGGCTTCAGAAACAGCTACAAAAGCAGCTATGGATCACGGTATGAAATCTGTTGAAGTTTCAGTAAAAGGTCCTGGTTCAGGTCGTGAATCAGCTATCCGTGCTTTACAAGCAGCAGGTTTAGAAGTTACTGCTATTCGCGATGTAACACCTATTCCTCATAATGGTTGCCGTCCTCCAAAACGTCGTCGTGTTTAATCGATTGATGAACTTGGATATGCGATGATACATTTTCTCACGTTTTGAAAGGGGTAATTTGTCGATATGATCGAAATTGAAAAGCCAAATATTGAGACAATTGAAATTAACGACGATAGTAAATTTGGTAAATTCGTTGTAGAACCATTAGAACGCGGCTATGGAACAACCCTAGGTAATTCATTACGTCGTATCTTGTTGTCCTCACTACCAGGTACAGCAGTTACATCAATCCAAATTGACGATGTTTTGCATGAATACTCAACAGTCCCAGGTGTACGTGAAGACGTTACTGAGATTGTGTTGAACGTAAAACAATTATCATTGAAATTGTATGACGTAGAAGAAAAACAAGTAGAAATTGACATCACAGGTCCAGCTGACGTCACAGCTGCTGATATTATTGCCGATGCTGATTTCGATGTTATGAATCCAGACTTACATATCTGTACGCTTGCAGAAGGCGCTCGTTTCCACATGATTATGAATGTTAAAAACGGTCGTGGTTTTGTACGCTCAGAAAATAATAAAGTGGATTCAATGCCAATTGGCGAAATTCCAGTGGATTCTATCTACACACCAATTTCCAAAGTAAACTATCAAGTTGAAAATACTCGTATCGGAGAAATCAATGAATACGATAAATTGACTATGGATATTTGGACTGATGGTACAATTTCACCCGAAGAAGCATTAAGCTTAGCGGCAAAAATCATGACAGAACACTTGGAAGTATTCGTTAACTTAACAGACGAAGCTCGTCAAGTTGAAGTTATGGTCGAAAAAGAAGAAACACAAAAAGAAAAAATGCTTGAAATGACTATTGAAGAACTAGACTTATCAGTTCGTTCATACAACTGTCTAAAACGTGCAGGCATCAATACTGTTGAAGAATTGACTAACAAGTCTGAACCAGAAATGATGAAAGTACGTAACTTAGGTCGTAAGTCTCTTGAAGAGGTTAAAAACAAGCTAGCTGCTCTTGACTTATCTTTACGTCAAGAAGATTAATAAATCATAAAGGAGGATACTGACAATGGGTTACCGTAAATTAGGTCGTACTAGCTCTCAACGTAAAGCTATGTTACGTGACTTAACTACTGATTTAATTATCAATGAACGTATTACTACAACAGAAACTCGTGCGAAAGAGATCCGTCGTACAGCTGAAAAAATGATTACTTTAGGTAAACGTGGAGATTTAGCTGCTCGTCGTCAAGCGAACCAATTCGTTCGTAACGAAATCGCCGATGTTCGCGCTGAAGGTGAAGACATCGTTATCGAGTCTGCTTTACAAAAATTATTCAACGATCTTGGTCCTCGTTACGCTGAACGTCAAGGTGGATACACTCGTATCTTAAAAACTGAACCTCGTCGTGGCGATGCTGCACCAATGGTTATTCTTGAATTAGTTTAATAAAAACTTTTAGTGATGTATAAAA
>NZ_JBOEQF010000237.1:0-3243 GCF_050689315.1 Aerococcus sp. L_32 | reverse complement strand
CATTTCCGAAAAAAGTTTAAAAAATATGAAAAATATTTTTTTACTATCCGAAAATACCCAAAAAAGGTGAACGACTAGATGATTGCAGTTCGCCTTTTTCAAGTTATCGCCTCGGAAATGGATTATTCCACGATCATTTCGTATTTACATGCTATTAAATCTACTCTAGTATGCAGGTCATCCCCTAAACCCTGTCGCACTTCCTCGCAATTGAGGCGGTGTGTACGGAATAAGGTCTTCTTCGAAAAAGATTTGATCTAGTAATAGGGAAATCCCCTGAAACCACTACCTTGGATAGTCAATTTTTCTTAAATTTTGTCCTGCTGGTATTATTATTATCTTCTACACCCCATTAAAACCCCTTTAAATCAGCATTTTTGTAAGACTTCACACTTTCTTCAAGATTTTATCTCAAATCTTCACGAGAAATTCAAAGGTCAACGCTATTATATAAGCATACCCAATATAAAAACTTTTCTTCATAAATCTTTCTCCTCCCAAACGAAAGATTATAAAGTAAACCACCTACCGACTCCCAACGGTAGGTGGTTTTTTTGTATACAACAAAAAATTTTTTAATTCATTTTTTGTGTTAAAATTTAGCCAATATAAGTTGATCTGATCAATAAGCAACCTAATGCGATTCATCCTGGCCATAGACCAGAATGATTTGTGGTCTTTTTTCAAAATTGCGTGACCAATGAATGCCTCATCGCCTTCCAACAGATCATCATTTCAACAAAGAAAGTGAATGGATATATGAATACTTTAACTGTTAAAAATCTATCAAAATCTTACGGTAAAAAAACGCCTTTTCAAGCAGTCAAAGATGTTTCTTTTGATATTGCCCCGGGTGAAATTGTTTCACTTATTGGACCAAATGGTGCTGGAAAAACAACCATCGTTTCAATGATCGGCGGTTATATCGAAAAAACTGCCGGGAAAATTTGGGTAAATGGTAAACAAGACCACTATAAGAATGATATTGGCGTTTCTTTTGGAGGCGATTTAGGTTTCTACGGAAATGCTTCGGCCTATGATAATTTAAACTTCTATGCTGACCTTGCAAATGTACCATTTCGAGAACGTAAACAAGAGGTCCATAGAGTTTTAGATATCGTTTCGCTGACTGATGTAAAAAATAAACAAGTAAAATTTTTCTCTAAAGGCATGAATCAACGATTACATATCGCTAAATCGCTATTAAACAAACCCTCCCTACTCTTACTAGATGAACCTACTAACGGCTTAGATATAGAAATCGCTAAAGAAATAAGAGATACAATCAAAAAATTAACTGTAGAGGAAAATGTGAGCATCTTGCTGACAAGTCACATTATGGGGGAGATTGAAACCCTATCTAATCGCATTTTACTTATTGGTGGCGGTAGCCTAAAATTTGAGGGTGCAGTAGCAGATATTATTCACTATTCTGGCTTACCTAAAGGCTCCACCTTAGAAGAAGCCTACTTATCTGTTGCACCAAGTTTAAGGAGGTCATAATGTTTCGATTTTTACGTTTATTTTTATTCCATATGAAAGTTTATATTAGAAATCAATACTTTTTATGGCTACCCATCATTTCAACAACGACCATCTTTCTCTTACAATATCTAACAGCACATGGCTATGACCGGTTGGATGATCCTTATTTATGGATACGGAGTGCAATATTTGGCTTATGGGCTTCTGCTACAACAGCAACAGGTTCAATCGGCTTCCAGAGACACCAGGGTACCTTGACTTATTTAATCAATACGGGCGTTAACGATTTTATGTCACTAACCGCACTCATTTTACCTGCCTCTACTTTTGGATTGATCTCCTTCCCACTTTCTTATGGTTTAGCACGCATTTTCCAAGTTCAAGTGACTGACTTAACTTTTGAATTTATCCTTTTAGTGTTAATGCTATGGCTGAGTGTAGCAGTAATGGATATGTTGATTGCTGCTTTCTTTGTGTTAACACCTAATGCAATTGTCTACGAAGAGCTTATCCATATACCCCTTCTTTTATGCAGTGGTTTAATTGGACAAGGAACCTTTTTTGATCAACTATCCATGTATACTCAGTGGGCGCTCCCGCTAGTTTATCCTATTAGAAAATTACTTTCCAACAACGACGCCAGTTATAACTCGTGGAGCTATCTGTTGTCCTTAATCATCTGGCTAGCCCTTGCAATTAGCCTAGGGAGCATTCTTTTACGTTGGGCGAAAAAAGACGGTCAAGGGAGGTTAGTATAAATTGCGTATTCAATTTTCATCATTAATCTACCTTCGTGATATCAAAACTTTTATCACTTACTTCTTTATCTCACCCATTATTCAGATGATATTGTTTGTACTCATTAACCAGCAATATTCCAGCACCCTTGACTATAACATCGCCTTAAGTTCAGTTTTTATTTCTGCCAACGCGAGTGCAATCAATACGATTAATCAACTACTGGTAACAGATAAAGTATTAGGCATCCATACTGAAATGATTGTTCATAAGCCTTATGCTATAAAATATTGGTTTGACAAAATAGCGACCGTTTATTTTAGCTCGCTGCTTTTATTTCTAATCAATATTTGCATTCTAGCGGTGTTCGGCGTAACGACTAATCAAATGTATAGCGCAATCTCATTGTTACCTTTGAGCATTCTCTATAGTTTACTGATTGGTATCATAGCTTTCTATCTGGCAATCAATATGAGTAATATTTATTTTTTCAATAATATTTTTATGAATATCTTACCTATCATTTCTGGATTAGCGATGCCAATTGCCACCTATCCAGTCATCTTTAAGAATTTTTCTATGCTATTTCCGTATGGCCAATTGCTAACCGCCATTCACACCAATCAAGTTGTACTTGTTCCGGTGTGGATACATCTTGTAATTGTCGGACTAATTAGTACGCTACTTTATAGATATCGGGTTGTCGTTCAGAAAAAGTAATCCGATAGTGCAATACCTATCACTGTTCATATTTAACAAAAAACCGTCCATCGTAAGATAGGCGGTTTGTCAAATCTATTCTTCTATCAATAATTGGTATACGGCCCCAATCAGGTTGGCTTCACTACCATATTTACACAAACCAATCTCAATCGGTTGAAATGAATTTTTGAACCATTCTACATGGTCCCTTATTTCATTATACTTATTTTGGATTTCTTCTAATAATAGTGGCTGAGCTGAAATACCCCCACCAAAAACGACCCTGTCTAGGTCTAGCGATATCTGTAGGGTATGGAT
>NZ_JBOEQF010000236.1:0-3282 GCF_050689315.1 Aerococcus sp. L_32 | reverse complement strand
CTGTAATACCATACCAAAGTGCTTGCGTAATTCCCCGCGTGTCATTGATTTAGTGGGTACACCATCAATTTTAATCGCACCAGCATCCACGTCATAGAAACGCATCAATAAGTTGATTAAAGTCGTTTTACCCGCACCTGTAGGGCCAACAATGGCCACTGTTTGACCAGGTTCAACTTTGAATGAGATATCTTGCATCAAGGGCTTCTCTGGGTCATAACCGAAGCGTACGTGGTCGAATTCAACAGCACCAGTAACTTTCGCTGGTAGATGGCCGGTAACTTCTTCTTGGATCTCATTTTCCTCGTCTAAGAAATCAAAGACACGGTGGGCGGCGGCTAGGGCTGATTGTAAGACACCGGATAGTTGGGTCAACATTTGAATCGGTTGGGTAATTTGCATCACGTATTGGACTAAGGCTTGTAGATTACCAACTGTTAACTTCCCAGCAAGGGTATATAAACCACCGGCAATTGCAGTGGCAACGTAGCCCAAGTTACTTACCGTATTCAGTAGAGGCATCATTAGAGAAGATAGGAAGCTGGCTTTAAAACCGTAATCCCGCAATTGTTGGTTTCGGCGTTCGAATTCAGCCACCGATTCCTCTTGACGACTGTAGACCTTGATTTCAGTGAAACCTGACAACTGTTCTTGCGTATAACCAAATAAGTTCCCTAAGGCATTCGCTTGATTTTGGAAGGCTGATTGCGATTGGTTAATAATCAGCTTAGCAAAAAGGAATGACAATGGAATTGTGGTCACAATAATTAAGGCTAGATGCCATTGGATAAGGAACATGGAAATAACCGCAAAGGAAATCCCTAGAATCGCATTCACGAACTGAATAAAGGACTGTTGCAAAGCATTGGTAATTGAATCAATATCATTGGTCATCCGTGATAAGACATCACCTGTTGGATGGCTGTCAAAATAAGAAACAGGCATGTTGTTGGCTTTCTTAGCCACGTCGTTACGAAGGTCGTATATAGCATTTTGTACCACATTTGTTAGCCAATACTGACCTAAGTATTGACCCGACCAGAAGAAGCAACCACGGATAAAGTAAAGTAGGGCAATATAACCAACGTAATCATAGTTGATACTTGCACCAGGTACTTGGTTCATCAAATCCACTACATTACTGGTTAATTCCGTGATAGCTAAACCAAGTACGATAGGTTCTAAAACACCGGCAATATTCATCCAAACAGTGGCAAACATGGCCAATAAGAATTGGCCTTTATAGGGTTTGATATACCGCCATAGGTTGCCTAAGATTTCCTTAGTTGGAATTTCTCGTTTTTCAATTTCTGTATTAGCCACGATTTAATTCCTCCTCACTTAATTGAGATGATGCAATTTCATAGTAAAGTTCAGACGTTTTAAGCAGTTCTTTATGGGTACCGCGCGCTGCCACTTCACCCTCATCTAGGACGATGATTTGATCAGCATGGATAATCGAACTTACACGTTGGGCAACGATGATAGTTGTTGCATTCTGTGTTTCGTCTTTTAAGGCTTGGCGCACTGCAGCATCGGTCTTGTAGTCTAGTGCTGAGAACGAATCATCGAAGATGTAAATTTCTCGGTCCGCGATAATGGAACGGGCAATAGACAACCGTTGTTTCTGTCCACCAGATAGATTGGCCCCACCTTCATCTAAATGAGTCGCATATTTGGTTTCCAAACGATTAATAAATTCAGAAGCCTGCGCCACGTTAGTCGCTCGGTCCAGGTCCATATCATCCGCATTGAATTTACCGTAACGTAAGTTTTCCGCGATATCCCCAGTAAATAGTAAGGCTTTTTGCGGTGTATACCCAATTTTTGACCGTAAAGCATTCAAGTCATAGTTTCGAACGTCAATCCCGTCAATTAAAATCTGACCCTTACTCACGTCGTAGAAACGTGGGATTAATTTCACAATCGTTGATTTACCAGATCCAGTTGACCCAATAAAAGCCACCGTTTCACCAGGATTTGTTTTAAAGGAAATGTTCCGTAGAACGGGCTTAGAAGCGTCTGGATAAGCAAAGTCAACGTCACGGAATTCTAGGGTACCAAATTCATCAGATTCAGTAATAGCCACTTGTGGATCAGGTGAAGCAACTGTAATTGGCATATCCATCACTTCTTGTAATCGCCCCGCTGAAACCGCCGCACGTGGGTACATCATAAAAATGTTGGCAAACATTAATAATGAGAATAATGCGTGGAAAACATACTCGATAAAGGCAACCATGATACCAACTTGCATAGAACCAGTCTCAATCAAACCAGCTCCAAACCAAAGGATTGCAATAATCACGGTATTCAATAATAGAGAAAATAGGGCCGGTGTAACCGCGATGGTTTTGAATAATTTACCAGATTGTTTCTTGTAAGATTGGTTAACGTCTTTAAACCGGCCTTCTTGGAATTGCTCATTATTGAAGGCACGGATTACACGTAAACCAGTAATGTTTTCCCGTAGAATCCGGTTGATATTATCTAAACTTGCCTGTTGTTTTTCAGAAATCGGCAAAGTGTATTTGGCGATAAAAATCACAGATAAGATGATAATAATAGAAACGGGAATCACGTAAATTCCTAATGCCGGTGAAATGGAGAAGATCATGATGATCGAGAAAATTAGCATCATAGGGGATACTAGACCTTGTTTTAAAGTCATCTCCATAAACTGTAAAATCACAAAGGCATCGGTTGAAATACGGGTCGTTAAAGATGCCACACCCAACTCTTGAAACTCATGGTGAGATAGGTTTTGCATTTTCTTGTAGGCGTCATTTCGGATGTTCATGACCATGTCATTGACGATATTAGAAACCGTATAAGCGGTAATCGTCCGTGAAGCGAGGGATAGTACCACCAATCCCATCATTATCCATGTATAACGCCATAACAGAGGGATATCTTGGGTGATAATGGCATTATCAATCATTTGCGCTAATAGGGTAGGTAAGCCGATCATTACTGCTGCTGTCCCGAAGGTAGCAATGAAGGTGATCAGCAATTTACCAGGGTATTTTTTAACGTATTTCCAGATAAAATTCAAATGTTCTCCTCCTTAAACTTATTTTGCCTAGTAGTCATTTAAAATATAATGAATAAATTATCGCTAAAGTGAATAAAAGGCAGACCGAAATCGGTCTGCTTTTATCAGTTTGTGTTTTAACAACACTATTTTATTCAGCGTATAATTTTTGGATGCGGTCTTGCACATCTTTATTGTCTAAAAATTCTTCGTAAGTAGTATCCATACGGTCAACCACACCATTTGGA
>NZ_JBOEQF010000235.1:0-3282 GCF_050689315.1 Aerococcus sp. L_32 | reverse complement strand
TTGTAATACCATACCAAAGTGCTTGCGCAATTCCCCGCGTGTCATTGATTTAGTAGGTACACCATCAATTTTAATCGCACCAGCATCTACGTCATAAAAACGCATCAACAAGTTGATTAAAGTCGTTTTACCTGCACCAGTTGGTCCTACAATAGCCACTGTTTGACCAGGTTCAACTTTGAATGAGATATCTTGCATCAAGGGCTTCTCTGGGTCATAACCGAAGCGAACGTGGTCGAATTCAACAGCACCAGTAACTTTCGCTGGTAGGTGGCCAGTAACTTCTTCTTGGATCTCATTTTCCTCGTCTAAGAAATCAAAGACACGGTGGGCGGCAGCTAGGGCTGATTGTAAGACACCAGATAGTTGGGTCAACATTTGAATCGGTTGGGTAATTTGCATCACGTATTGGACCAAGGCTTGTAGATTACCAACTGTCAACTTCCCAGCAAGGGTATATAAACCACCAGCAATCGCAGTGGCCACGTAACCCAAGTTACTTACCGTATTCAGTAACGGCATCATTAGAGACGATAGGAAGCTGGCTCTAAAACCGTAATCCCGCAATTGTTGGTTTCGGCGTTCGAATTCTGCCACCGATTCCTCTTGACGACTGTAAACCTTGATTTCAGTGAAACCTGACAATTGTTCTTGCGTATAACCAAATAAGTTCCCCAAGGCATTCGCTTGATTTTGGAAGGCTGATTGCGATTGGTTAATAATCAGCTTAGCAAAAAGGAATGACAATGGAATTGTGGTCACAATAATTAAGGCGAGGTGCCATTGAATAATGAACATGGAAATAACCGCAAAGGAAATCCCAAGAATCGCATTCACGAACTGGATAAAGGACTGTTGCAAAGCATTGGTAATTGAATCAATATCATTGGTCATTCGGGATAAGACATCACCCGTTGGATGGCTGTCAAAATAAGAAACAGGCATGTTGTTGGCTTTCTTAGCCACATCGTTACGAAGGTCGTAAATAGCATTTTGTACCACGTTTGTTAGCCAATACTGACCTAAGTATTGACCCGACCAGAAGAAGCAACCACGGATAAAGTAAAGTAGGGCAATGTAACCAACGTAATCATAGTTGATACCTGCACCAGGTACTTGGTTCATCAAATCCACTACATTACTGGTTAATTCAGTGATAGCTAAACCCAGTACGATAGGTTCTAAAACACCGGCAATATTCATCCAAACAGTGGCAAACATGGCCAAGAAGAATTGGCCTTTATAGGGTTTGATATACCGCCATAGGTTACCTAAGATTTCCTTAGTTGGAATTTCTCGTTTTTCAATTTCTGTATTAGCCACGATTTAATTCCTCCTCACTTAATTGAGATGATGCAATTTCATAGTAAAGTTCAGACGTTTTAAGCAATTCCTTATGAGTACCGCGCGCTGCCACTTCACCTTCATCTAGAACGATGATTTGGTCAGCATGGATAATAGAACTTACACGTTGAGCAACGATGATAGTTGTTGCATTCTGTGTTTCGTCTTTTAAGGCTTGGCGCACTGCAGCATCAGTCTTGTAGTCTAGTGCTGAAAACGAGTCATCAAAGATGTAAATTTCTCGGTCCGCGATAATGGAACGGGCAATAGACAAACGTTGTTTTTGTCCACCAGATAGGTTGGCCCCACCTTCATCTAAATGAGTCGCATATTTGGTTTCCAAACGGTTAATAAATTCAGAAGCCTGCGCCACGTTAGTCGCTCGGTCCAGGTCCATATCATCCGCATTGAATTTACCATAACGTAAGTTTTCCGCGATATCCCCAGTAAATAGTAGGGCTTTTTGCGGTGTATACCCAATTTTTGATCGTAAAGCATTCAATTCATAGTTTCGAACGTCAATCCCGTCAATTAAAATCTGACCCTTACTCACGTCGTAGAAACGTGGGATTAACTTAACAATCGTTGATTTACCAGATCCAGTTGACCCAATAAAAGCCACCGTTTCACCAGGATTTGTTTTAAAGGAAATGTTCCGTAGAACGGGCTTAGAAGCATCTGGATAAGCAAAGTCAACGTCACGGAATTCTAGGGTACCAAATTCATCAGATTCAGTAATAGCCACTTGTGGATCAGGTGAAGCAACTGTAATTGGCATATCCATCACCTCTCGTAATCGACCAGCTGAAACCGCCGCACGTGGGTACATCATAAAAATGTTGGCAAACATTAATAATGAGAATAATGCGTGGAAAACGTACTCGATAAAGGCAACCATGATACCGACTTGCATAGAACCAGTCTCAATCAAGCCAGCCCCAAACCAAAGGATCGCAATAATCACGGTATTCAATAATAGAGAGAATAGGGCCGGTGTAACCGCGATGATTTTGAATAATTTACCAGATTGTTTCTTGTAAGATTGGTTAACGTCTTTAAACCGGCCTTCTTGGAAGTGCTCATTATTGAAGGCACGGATTACACGTAAACCAGTAATGTTTTCTCGTAGAATCCGGTTGATATTATCTAAACTTGCCTGTTGTTTTTCGGAAATCGGCAAAGTGTATTTGGCAATAAAAATTACAGATAAGATGATAATAATAGAAACGGGAATCACGTAGATTCCTAATGCTGGTGAAATGGAGAAGATCATAATGATCGAGAAAATTAGCATCATAGGCGATACTAGGCCTTGTTTTAAAGTCATCTCCATAAATTGTAAAATCACAAAGGCATCGGTTGAAATACGGGTCGTTAAAGATGCCACACCTAACTCTTGAAACTCATGGTGAGATAGGTTTTGCATTTTCTTGTAGGCGTCATTTCGGATGTTCATAACCATGTCATTGACGATATTAGAAACCGTATAAGCGGTAATCGTCCGTGAAACGAGGGATAGTACCACCAATCCCATCATTATCCATGTATAGCGCCATAATAAAGGGATATTCTGGGTAATAATGGCATTATCAATCATTTGCGCTAATAGGGTAGGTAAGCCAATCATTACTGCTGCGGTCCCAAAGGTGGCAATGAATGTGATCAGCAATTTACCAGGGTATTTTTTAACGTATTTCCAGATAAAATTCAAATGTTCTCCTCCTTAAACTTATTTTGCCTAGTAGTCATTGAAAAATATAAAGAATAAATTATCGCCAAAGTGAATAAAAGGCAGACCGAAATCGGTCTGCTTTTATCAGTTTGTGTTTTAACAACACTATTTATTCAGCGTATAATTTTTGGATGCGGTCTTGCACATCTTTATTGTCTAAAAATTCTTCGTAAGTAGTATCCATACGGTCAACCACACCATTTGGT
>NZ_JBOEQF010000234.1:0-3289 GCF_050689315.1 Aerococcus sp. L_32 | reverse complement strand
CCAAATCACGCAAATTATTCAATGATAAGTCGCGCACATCAGTACCGTTGACTTTAACAGCACCCTTAGTTACGTCTGAAAAACGTAAGAGTAAGTTGGCAATCGTCGTTTTCCCAGAACCAGTACCCCCAATAATGGCTAAAGTTTGTCCTGGTTTCACTTGGAAGTTGATGTCGTCCACTACATTATGCTCTGCGTTACCAAATCTAAAGGCAACGTCTTCGAATGTCACTTCACCTGGTGCTTGACGGTCAATAGATACTGGGTTTTCAGGTGAATGAATACTGATTTCAGTATCCAAAATTTCATTGATCCGTTGAGCGGACACTTGCGCACGCGGTAAAATCACGAAAATCATCCCTAACATCATAAATGAGAACATGATGATGAATGAATAGTTCACGAATGAAAGGATGACCCCAACACTTAGGTTTTGAGCGGCCACTAAATGGGCACCACGCCATGATAAAGTAATGTTTGTTAGTGATAGAATTGTTGTCATGATAGGCATTAAAAAAGACATCCGGAACATCGCTTTAATCGCTGTATCCGCATAATCTTTATTGGCGTCAGCAAATCGTGCTACTTCGAAATCTGATTTGTTAAAGGCTCTTACAACACGTACACCTGTTAATCCTTCTCGGAAAATAAGGTTCAAATCATCAACCTTACTTTGCATAGATTTAAAATATGGTGACACAATGCGTAAAATAATAAAAATTAACAAGGCTAATACTGGACCTGAAACTGCATAAACTAAACTCAATTCTGGACTAGCTAATACGGCCATCACGACAGCTGCAAGTAGCATGGCTGGTGAAAGTAAGACCATACGCATAATCATCATGACAGTCACTTCAACCTGCTGAATATCGTTTGAAGATCGCGTAATCAATGAGGCCTCACCATAGGTCCCCATATTTTCTTTTGAAAACTGCAAAACTTTTGTATAAATTTCATTACGCAATTTTCTACCCAAGTCTTGGCTAGTACGGGCTGAAATATATACTGAAATCCCTGCAGAAATGATGACCAAGATGGTAATCAAGATCATCTGACCGCCAATGCTGTAGATAGCCTGCATATCTCCTGCCGCAACACCCTCGTCGATAATGCGAGCAGTCTGCGTTGGCAATAGTAATTCCCCAATGGCCTGTGTTAAGGCAAAGACAATTGCCCCGAACATAGCCCAAAAGGGAATTCGTTTAATTAAACGCCACATCTAATTCCTCCTTTTATGTTTTATAATGTAAACAATGTGAATATTGCTTCAACAGGCCATTATACGCCCTTTTATCTCAATACACAAATAAAAATTACTTGCCGGGTGTATCCTCTGAAATGAAGTCCTCTAAGATGCTTTCATCTTCTGAATATAAGCCGGAAACGCTTTTATACCAAGCAAAGAAGTGGTTAAATATGACTTTGATGACGGCATAAATTGGAATGACCAATACAACCCCAGCAACCCCGAAAAGTGATCCTGCTGAGATCAATAAAAGCATGATGGTGACCGGGTGAATGGCCATATTGGACCCTAAAACTTGTGGTGAAATCACACGACTTTCAATCGTCTGCTCAATAGCGAATACGATCAAGACTTTTACAATCATCATTGGCCCCATTACAATCGCGACAATAATGGCTGGCACCATTGCTAGGAATGACCCTATATAAGGAATGACATTTAAGAAACCTGCAGCAACCCCAATAATTACCCCATAAGGTAGTCCAACAATTGAGTAACCAACTACAAACATTATGGCCACCCCGATTGCGACAATAATTTGTCCACGGATATATTGGCTAATTTGTAAGTTCATATCACTTAATAGGTGTAAGGTCGCCTTACGAATTTTAATAGGCAGAAATTGCGCGAAATATGTGGGCAATTTGTGGCCGTCACGTAACATATAGAATAATATAATCGGTGCGGTAAAAATAGCTACTGCTACCCTGGTTACTGTCCCTACGATAGACGAGACACTTGTGATTGCTGAATTGGCAATGCTCTCCCAATTAAATGATGACAGGTCTAATACATTACTCATGGCTGATTGAACCACCATGTTCACTTGGTCGTACCAATCACCTCGAATCAATGTTTGTAAGCGACTTTGATAGTCTGTCCAAATAGTATCCCAGTTATCGATCAAATTACGCCCTTCATCCGCTACTGCTGGGATTAGGGCAACAAGGCCTGTAACGACCACCGCAATCAGTAGTAGAACGATTGCTGACCCCCAAGTTCGGTTGAGGCCCCTTTTTTCGATTCGATTCACTAATGGCACTGTCAAATAGTAGAAAATGGCTGCTACGATAATAGGTAGTGAAACGTATTGGATAAAGGAAACGGCTGGGTCTAATAGGTATGAGACTCGGGTAAATAGGCTCACGAAAATTACAATTAAAATACCGACCATCAAGGCGCTGGTATATCGATTATTTAAAATATATTTGAAAAACCAGGATTTTGAAAAATCTGTCTGGTTTTTCGTTGATGGTGTTTCTTCTGGATTGATTTTATCGTTCATGACGTCCCCTCCTGTAATGCATACGTCTATTATAGCAAATATTTCTTCCTATATATATGTGCCTAAACAATCAAAGCATAACCATTTTTGATGTTAATAAGAGCGTTTTCTTGTATAATGAGATTAACTTAAGAAAGAAGGGATTTTTATTATGGAAACGATTTATGTATCTGGTTATACACGTGAAGACAATAAGGGGATTCATACCTTAACGCTAAATGCTGATAAAAAAGCTTTTGAAGCAAGTGAATTGATTATTGAAGAAAACAATCCTACTTACATTACTTTATCAAAAGACGGCAAACACCTATTTACTTTAAGTGACGGTGAAGAGCCTGGTGTTGCCCATTACGAAAATAATGATGGTCAATTTGTCTTTAAAGACCGTGTGAAAGTATTTAACGAAAATGGTTGTTACGTAACATATGATGAAGAAGCAAATGTTCTTTATAATGCTAACTACAAAAAAGGTGAATTAGCAGTGATTACAGTCAACGAAGATGGTACATTGACTGTAACGGATGTCATTCAACATACTTCACCAGTTGGCCCGCATGAAAACCAAGACTTTGCCCATGCCCACTTTATCCATCCAACAAATGACCACAAATACATTCTTTCTTGTGATTTAGGAACTGATGAAGTTCACACTTATACACTTACTGACGATAACAAGTTAGCTGAAGTGAGTGTCTACAAAGCAGCGCCTGGTACTGGCCCACGTCACCTTGCCTTCCACCATTCAGAACCAATCG
>NZ_JBOEQF010000233.1:0-3382 GCF_050689315.1 Aerococcus sp. L_32 | reverse complement strand
CCCCTCCAATCTATTACATACGTATTTATTCGCCAATTCCCCCAAAAAAGTTCATATTTTTTTGATATTTTATAAAATTAAACCAAAAGATAGGTAAAGATAGCCGGTCGTTAGGTATTTTAGGGTACAATATAGGAGAATAGAGATTCTGCCCTAAACCACCCAATAGTAGCGCCGGACTAAATATTAAAGGAATAATTTGACTTATAAGGAGGACGAAAACATGAACATCTTGATGATTGAAGATAACGAAAGTGTTGCAGAGATGATGAGTATGTTTTTTGAACAACAAAAAGACTGGGAAGCGACGTTTATCCAAGATGGTGAAGAGGGCTGGCAACACTATTTAGCTAACGAGGAAACGATTGAAATGGTGATTTTGGATTTAAACTTACCAAGTAAAGATGGGATTCAAATCTGTCGTGACATCCGCCAACAAAATAAACAAGTACCAATTATCATGCTGACTGCTCGTGACGCAGAAAGTGAACAAGTCCTTGGTTTAGGCCTTGGTGCAGATGATTACGTGACCAAACCCTTTGACCCAATCACCTTTATGGCCCGGATGCGTGCATTATACCGCCGTAGCCAATTGTCTGAATCATCAGTTGAAGCCACAGAGGAAAAGGGCAATGCGGACCAATTTGACATCCAAACAGAATTTATCCGGATCAACAGCCAAAACCGTGAAGCCTTCTATAAAGACCAATTAATTCAACATTTAACACCAAAAGAATTTGAAATTCTACAATTGTTGGCTCGTCGTCCAAAACAAGTATTCACACGGGAACACTTACTGACAACGCTATGGGAAGACCCATTCTACGGGGATGAGCGTACAGTAGATGCCCACATTAAAAAGCTACGTCAAAAAATGGAAGAGTATGGGCCTCAACTTATTCAAACAGTCTGGGGAGTAGGCTATAAATTCGACGAAACCGGTGTTTAACAATGAAATTGAACTTTTTTTACCAACAAATTCTCAGCTTTCTAGTGGTCATTGGTATGACCATAGCAGCCATGGGGGTAACTTTGTTTTCTTTTTCAAGGGACCAGGTGCTCCTAAGGCAAGAACAACAATTGAATGACATTGCCCACTTTATTTCAGGGCAGACCATTTCACCCGAATTCTTAGCTTCAATGGAACCCTTACTGCAGTCGTCCAATATGAAGTTGTTCTATTTTAATGCGGACAACGAATTGATTTATCCAACCGATGAAGCAGTGGCCATTCCAAATAATCAGTTGACGGATGAAGAATTGAAGACGTTAGAAAATGGTCATGACTTGAATTTACGGACTTTTGAAATGGGCTTTACGGAAAAAGTCGGAGATGCCTTAGCCATCTTCATGCCGCTAACCAATGCAGAAAACCAGTCCTTTGCGGGTTACTTAGTTATTGGGGTGCCGTCTAGTCAATCCGATGCTATTATTGATAACCTGGTGCACAATGTGGTTAAAGGGATCATGATTGCCTTGATTATTGCGGTCATCTTTTCAGTGATTATTGCCGGATACCAAAATAAACGGATTCGCCGAATCCAGGAGGCCACCCAAAAAATTGCGCAAGGTGACTATTCGGTTCGTTTAGAGGTCAGTAATATTGATGAATTTGATGATTTAGCTAAGGACTTTAACCAAATGGCGGTTGCCTTAAGGGAGTCTGAAGTGGAAATCGACCGACAAGAAAACATCCGCCGTCAATTGATGATGGATGTGGCCCATGAAATTCGGACCCCGCTAACGACTATGATTGGTTTATTAGAAGGATTAAGACAAAAAGTATTGCCTGAAGATAAAATTGACCGGTCTGTGGATTTGATGTATAAGGAAGCCAACCGATTAAATCGGTTAGTTAACGAAAATCTGGATATTGAAAAAATACGATCCAATGAAATTGTATTGAAGAAATCAAAATTCAATGCAGCCGAAGTTTTAAGGGATATTTCGCTCCAATTATCAGAAACAGCCAAAGTTAAACACATCAAATTTGAATTGGATATGCCAGATGAAGTGCCGATTTATGCTGATTATGACCGATTCCACCAAATTATCTTCAATATCACCCAAAATGCGGTACAATTTACCGATTATGGCGAAATTTTTATGTCTAGCGCCTTTCAAGATGGGGAAACTTATATTAAAATAAAAGATTCAGGTATGGGCATGACGAAAGAACAAGTCGAAAATATCTGGGAGCGATTCTATAAAGCAGATATTTCCCGGAAAAATAATGAATTCGGTGAATCTGGTTTAGGTTTATCGATTGTTAAACAACTCGTTGAATTACATCAAGCCACTATCCACGTGGAGAGTGAAGCAGGCGTTGGGACAATATTTACCCTAGTATTTTACGACCGTGAAACATTGGCAGAAAAAAATAAGGTCGAATAGCTTTTAAGCAATCGACTGGTAACAAAAGGATTGAAACAAGATGTATTTTTTAGGGCCGTTACTTATATGGCTAGAAGACATTTCTGCAGGCAGAATTTTAAATTTCCATTTAGTAGAGTTATCGTTGTTTAGTTTGGATAAAACCATCTTCTATATGATTGCTTTACTGGTTATTCAAGCAGGAATCATTTTCTATAAACGGTCTAAGAATACAAATTATTCGATTGACTGGTTTAGAGAAGCAATCAAATTTATCTTTGCCATATATTTAATATTGTTGGTACATTTAACCGTATTACGTTATGATTGGCAATGGTGGCAAGCGTCCTTCAATTTTGAACGGTCGCTGAGTGAATTAAATTGGACACCACTGGTTGATACTATTAAGTTAAGAAACGGGTCCGCATTTTCCTTCTGGTATAACTTCTTTGGGAATGTTGTTTGGTTCTTTCCATTTGGTATGATGCTCCCCTATATCTTTAAGATGAAGCGTGCCTTCTTCATCACGTTACTTTGGGGATTGTTATTTTCCGTATCAATTGAAACCATGCAATTTTATTTAGAAACAGGCGTAAGTCATATTGATGACGTCATTTTTAATGGCGCAGGGGTAATCATCGGTTACCTGATCTATGACATTTTGAAAATCAGCAACAGGTATATAAAAGGGAGAAGAAATACAAATGGCTAAAAAGAACACACAATTACCAAAAATGGAACTGCGTAAATGGGCAACAGTCCAAGTGAAAAAAGGACAAATCCTTTTAACTGAGAAAGACTTCGTTAATCCACCATCATTTACTGAAGGTGAACTAGTCGAAATCATAGGTATCGACCACGAATTCCTAGGATACGGCTACATGGCCAAGCAACATAAAGGTGTTGGTTGGATCCTAACAACTGACCAAAACGCTGACACAGGCTTACTTGGTGACCTTGATTTCGTACAAGCAAAACTTCAAGAAGCCAAAAACCAACGTCAAGCCTT
>NZ_JBOEQF010000232.1:0-3383 GCF_050689315.1 Aerococcus sp. L_32 | reverse complement strand
CAATTCAGCAACCCTACAAGTGACTATACAGGTCGCAGCCTTTTATTTCGGCTTAACCCTATTAAAAGTAGCCGTTTATTATTTTAGAGACTTTACCTTCAAATTGACGGCAGAAAAAACAGTAGCCAATATGCGAAATACTGTCTACCAAAAAGTAGTGCACTTAGGTATGCGGTACTTTGACCAAACACCGAACGGGTCAGTGGTTTCACGGGTTACTAACGATACCGAAACCATTAAAGAATTTTGGCAAGTATTCCTGTCATTCTTCGACGGTTTAATGAATATTGTGGCTATTACTTATGCCATGTTTACGCTAGATGCTGGCTTGGCTCTTGTCTTTATGGCCTTTGTACCAGTAATGTTAATTTTGATTTATATCTACCAACGTCAATCGACCTTTATTTATGGCCGGATGCGAGTAGCGCTATCTACTTTGAACGCGAAATTAAGCGAATCCATTTCTGGGATGAATATCATTCAAAACTATGGTCAACAAAATCGTCTAATGCAAGAATTCGATGATGTTAACCAAACTTATGTAAGAGCGCGTGTAGGCATGTTCAAAATGAATGCCTTGTTACTACAACCAGCAATCAACTTACTTGAAGCCATTGCCCTGGTCCTTGTCTTGTATATTTTTGGTTTCCAAGACTTGCAAGGGGTAGCCATAAATGTCGGGGTCGTTTACGCCTTTACTTCATATGCGAAATCCTTTTTCCAACCTATGGGTCAAATGATGGACTCCCTATCAATCTTCCAAGACGGTATGGTATCTGGCTCGCGAGTATTGGCCTTACTGGACAATCCGGAAATGGCGCCCGTTTCTAATCCAGGAGCAGCTGGTAAAGTGTCTGAAGGACATATTCAAATCAAGGACTTATCATTCTCATACGACGAGAAAAAACAAGTCTTACATAATATCAATATCGATATTAAACCAGGTCAAACAGTAGCCTTTGTTGGTCAAACCGGTTCAGGCAAATCGTCGATTATCAATGTCTTGATGCGGTTCTATGAATTCAATCAAGGGGATATTTTAATTGACGGCCAATCTATTAAAGATATTCCGCTAAAGCAACTGAGAGAAGATATCGGCTTAGTCTTACAAGATTCTTTCATGTTCTACGGGGATATCGCTGAAAATATCCGTCTGCACGGAGACTATTCTGATGAAATGGTCAGAGCTGCAGCCCAATTCGTCAAAGCTGATGACTTTATTGAATCATTAGATGACGGCTATCACGCCAAAGTAATTGAAGGCGGTGCAGCATTCTCTACAGGGCAAAAACAATTACTATCGTTTGCTCGGTCAATCTTACGAGAACCTAAAATCTTGGTACTAGACGAAGCGACAGCCAATATTGATACCGAGACAGAACAGAAAATTCAATCTGGTTTAGCGAACATGCGACTAGGCCGGACAACTATCATCATCGCCCACCGTTTATCGACAATTAAAGATGCAGACCAAATTATTGTCCTTAAAAATGGCCACATCATCGAGCACGGCAACCATGACGACTTGATTGCACAAGGTGGCACATATTATAATATGTATCAGTTGCAGACCTATTCGGATGCGCATCAAGATACAGATGAAGGGGAAACCGATGATTTATAATATTTTACTGACTTTAATATGCTGGTTTATCCAGTTAATTAATGGCCCAACCAAGATTGATATTGATGAGGCCTTCGATCCAGAAGCCAATTACTTAGTAGTTGGCCCTCACCGTTCAATCCTCGATCCAATCTTTATTGCCATGGCATTACGTCCTAAGCAAATGGCGTTTATGGCGAAGAAAGAATTATTAGCCAACAAGTTTTTAACCTGGTTCTTCACAACCATCAACATCATTCCAGTTGACCGTGAAAAACCAAGCGCCTCAACCATTAAACAAGCCGTTCGAACCATCAAAGAAGGCGAGAAATATGTAGGACTTTTCCCAACAGGCTCTCGCTACTCAGATGAAATCAAAGACGGCGCCGTTTCAATGGCCAAGATGGGTAAGGCAGAAATCTTGCCCGTTACCTACCAAGGGCCCGTTGGTATCCGTGATTTATTCACTTGGAAAAAGGCCAACCGTGCCAAAGTGCGTGTTGGTAGACCTATTCAATTGCCGGATGTTAAACGATTAAGCGATGAAGACAATAAGGCGATCAATCAAGCCATAAAAGATGCTTTCATCGAAAATGACCGTATTTTAGATCCAAATTATACCTACGATTTAGCCGGTGCAGTCGCTAAGCGTGATGCTAAACACGCTAAAAAAGCCAAAAAATAAATCGGCAATATAAGCTTTAACAAAGGCATAAAAAGATTTTTACAGAAAGGATGATAAGATGACAAGAGCCACATTTTGGAAACAAGTTTTCTTGCACACCATTCAAAACATTAAATTGTATGTGGGGGCAGAAGCCAAATTATTACTCTTAACCGTCATCATTTATGGTGTAGGTTTTTGGGTCTTAGACATTCACTTGGCCTGGTTAATGGCTATTGGGATTAGTCTAGTAGCCTTACTACCAGTTATTGGTGCAGGCGTTGTCTTCATTCCTTGGATATTGATTGAGTGGTTGCAGGGGGATACCCAAGTAGGTTGGTGGCTATTTGCTATTTACCTGGGTGTTGAATTATTGACCGAAATCTTGCAGCCACTACTCATCGGTAAAGATTTAAAATTACCTTTTTGGTTGCCGATAGTCGTAACATTAATGTGTACCGTCGCCTTTAACTTATTTGGGGTTATGGTCGCGGGGATTGTCATTCCCTTGATATCAGCCTATTTTCAAGTAAAAGAAATCGAACGCGCTGAAATCTATGACGAGAAATAATCAAAACGAGAGATCTGTATAAAAGCAGGTCTCTTTTATTTATAATGGGATTCAGAAACATGTGAAAGCTTTGCTAGCGTTTATAACTTGCAAAAGATTCAGTAATCATAATTTAAAATGATAATCAGTTCGTAATTCAAATTGATGAATACGCCGTATTATTCAAAGATTATTGCTATTCAGATTTATGAAGTTAACATTTTATCAATTGGTAATATTATTCATATGGAGAATATATTTTCAATAGCAGAATAAAATTTATTCAAGGAATAATGCTGTTTAGTTGTGTATGTAATTACAAGTTTGTTTTGGATATTACATCAGTTTATGAGTAGCCGAGGCTAAAGTTTCCCTAGCATGCCCACTGCTTTAAAGGCAATGATAGGAAAAAGCAAAGCCGAAAGCTTATTAACTATAATAATCTTTCTCGCCTTAAGCCCTGGCTCACATCCTGAAGTTGAGCTCGCTAGGGCAGACAGGTGTCCACTTCAAATAGTTTGCGCCGCACTTTGTATGCAAAGGCAATGTTTATCCGGTGTCTCCTA